>NZ_JBFHDW010000265.1:0-3672 GCF_041584535.1 Actibacterium sp.
CGCGTCTGGATGCTTGGCGCGCGGCGCTGTCGGAGTCGATCCCGGATGAGCCCTCGGATGAGTGAGATGCTGACCCCCGGCGCCACGATCGGAATCTTGGGCGGCGGCCAATTGGGCCGGATGCTGTCGGTTGCCGCCTCGCGGCTTGGCTTTTCGTGCCACATCTTTGAGCCGGGCACCAACCCGCCCGCTGGTCAGGTCGCCCATCGCGTGACCACCGCCGCCTATGAGGACAAGGCCGCCCTGCGCGCCTTTGCCGAAACCGTCGATGTCATCACTTATGAGTTCGAGAACATCCCGACCTCGGCGCTGGACCTGCTGGAGACCCTGCGCCCGATCCGTCCGGGACGCGAGGCACTGCGGGTGTCGCAGGACCGGATGACCGAAAAGCAATTCCTTGCCGATCTGGGGCTGAAAACCGCGCCTTTCGCGGCGGTCGACACCCGCAAAGACCTGACGGCGGCGCTGGCCAGTGTCGGCGCCCCGGCGATTCTGAAAACCCGCCGCTTTGGCTATGACGGCAAGGGTCAGGCCCGGATCATGTCGCCCGATCAGGCCGACGCGGCGTTTGACAGCATGGCGGGCGCGCCCTCGGTTCTGGAGGGCTTTGTCGATTTCAGCCACGAAGTGTCGGTCATCGCCGCGCGTGGGGTCTCGGGCGAGGTTGCCTGTTTCGATCCCGGCGAGAACGTCCATAAGGACGGCATCCTGCACACCACCACCCTGCCCGCCACCCTGACCGGCGCCCAGCGCACCGATGCGGTGTTGCTGGCGGGCAAGATCCTGAATGCGCTGGACTATGTCGGCGTGATGGGGGTCGAGCTGTTCGTGACGCGGGCCGGGCTGATCGTGAACGAGATCGCGCCGCGGGTGCATAACTCGGGCCACTGGACGCAGGATGGCTGTATGATCGACCAGTTCGAACAGCATATTCGCGCAGTGGTCGGCTGGCCTTTGGGCGATGGGTCGCGTCACTCGGATATCCAGATGCTGAACCTGATCGGCGATGACATGGACATGGTGCCCGATCTGGCGGCGCAGCCGGATGTGGCGCTGCATCTCTATGGCAAGGCCGAGGTCAAACCCGGCCGCAAGATGGGCCACGCCAACCGGCGTCTGGGCGCGGCGCGCTGATCAGCGCCGCGTCAGCGACAGACCGACCCCGCCCAGCACCAGCAGCGCCGCGATCGTGAACCGCGCCGTCAGCGGCTCGGCCAGAAAGGCCATGCCGCCCGCCATGGCGATGATCGGCACGGTCAACTGCGCTACTGCGGCCTTTGACGCACCCAGCTTGGGCAGGATCAAATACCACAGCGCATAGCCCAACCCCGAGGTCACCGCCCCCGACACCACTGCCAGAACCGCGCCTTGCGGGCTGATCTGATCCGGGCTGAGCGCGAACAACGCCAGCGCCAGCGGCGCGGCCAGCACGAAATTCGCCGCCGTCGATTGCAGCGGATCACTGACCCCGCGCCCGACCAGCGAATACAGGCCCCAGCCCAGCGCCGCCGCCGCCATCAGCAAGGCCGGCACCAAAGGCGGTGCCGCCGTGCCCGAGGGCCACAGCAGCCAGACCAGACCGGCAAAGGCCACCCCGGCCCCCAGCCAGCGACGCAGCGGCACGGATTCGCCTCCGACCACCGCGCCCGCGAACATTGTCACCTGCACCCCGCCGAACAACAGCAACGCCCCCAGACCGGCGGGCAGGCTGACATAGGCAAAGGAAAACCCCAGCATATACACAGCCAGCGTCAGCACGCCGCGCCAGCGACCGGGCGTAAACGGGCGCAGCCCGCGCCCTGATACCAGCACCAGCCCCGACAGCATCACCGCCCCCGACACCAGCCGGATCGCGGCAAAGGCCGCCGGGCCCATAGCACCATCGCTCAGCGCCAGCCGGTTCAACACCGAATTGGCAGCAAAGGCGATCATGGTCAGGACGGTCAACAGGATCAGGCGCATGGTGGAAACATGCGATGATCCGGGACGGTGCGCAATGAAACCTTGCGATTTACGGGCCGGTTTCATGCTTATTTCTTTGGCAATCGCCCTGGAAACACGCCGTTTACGACAGCGATGATCACAAGGGCTTTGCCACCCGCACTCTCGCGGTTAGTGTCGCCGAATGGCTCCTCCGTCCCCTCGCCTTGCGGCGCGCGCGCTTATTGTTCAGAACGGTCGGCTGTTGCTGGTCAACGCCTTTCCCGGCGGGAAAAGCGATCTGTGGTGCGCGCCCGGCGGCGGGGTCGAGCGCGGGCGCTCGGTGCCGGAAAACCTGATCCGCGAAGTGCATGAGGAAACCGGCCTGACCGTGTCAGTCGGCGATCTGGCATTGGTGAATGAATTCCACGATCCCAGAGGGAAATTCCATCAGGTCGAGCTGTTCTTTCGCTGTAACCTGATCGACGGGCGTCTGGATCATCAATGGACTGACCCGGCCGGGGTGGTCACCCAGCGCCAGTTCTTTGCCCCGCACGAAATGAACACGATCCGGTTCAAGCCCGGCTCGCTGGCCGATGTGGCCTTTGCGCCGGTCGGCCCTGCGGTCTATGACCCGCTGGAAGCCATCGTCTGGTAATGAAAAAGGGGGCACGCGGCCCCCTTTTCCTAAGCTTATGCCGTTTGGCGTGGCTTACATCATGCCGCCCATGCCGCCCATGTCGGGCATTGCCGAGCCCGCGCCTTCTTTGGCGGGTTTGTCAGCAATCATCGCTTCGGTGGTGATCAGCAGGCCGGACACCGACGCCGCATCTTCCAGAGCGGTGCGGGTGACTTTGGCCGGGTCGATCACGCCGAATTTGAACATGTCGCCATATTCTTCGGTCTGAGCGTTAAAGCCGAACGACAGGTCGGTCGATTCACGCACTTTGCCGGCAACAACGGCGCCATCGACGCCAGCGTTTTCAGCGATCTGACGCAGCGGAGCTTCCAGAGCCTTGCGCACGATGGCGATACCAGCGTCCTGATCCGAGTTCGCACCGGTCAGACCATCCAGAGTCTTGCCAGCCTGAACCAGAGCAACGCCACCGCCGACGATCACGCCTTCCTGAACGGCCGCACGGGTCGCGTTCAGAGCATCGTCCACACGGTCTTTACGCTCTTTCACTTCGACTTCGGTCATGCCGCCGACTTTGATCACGGCAACACCGCCAGCCAGTTTGGCCACGCGCTCTTGCAGTTTCTCACGGTCGTAGTCGCTGGTGGTTTCTTCGATCTGGGTGCGGATCTGGGCCACGCGGGCTTCGATCTCGGCTTTCACGCCAGCACCGTCAACGATGGTGGTTTCGTCTTTGGTGATCGAGATTTTCTTGGCGCTGCCCAGCATGTCGATGGTGACGCTTTCCAGCTTCATGCCCAGATCTTCGCTGATGACCTGACCGCCGGTCAGAATAGCGATGTCCTGCAGCATGGCCTTGCGGCGATCACCAAAGCCCGGAGCTTTGACAGCAGCGATTTTCAGGCCGCCACGCAGTTTGTTCACAACCAGAGTTGCCAGAGCTTCGCCCTCGACATCTTCAGCAATGATCAGCAGCGGTTTTTGCGACTGGATCACCGATTCCAGCAGCGGAACCATCGGCTGCAGCGACGAGAGTTTCTTCTCGTGCAGCAGGATCAGACAGTCTTCCAGATCAGCGATCATCTTGTCGGGGTTGGTGACAAAATAGGGCGACA
>NZ_JBFHDW010000266.1:0-3643 GCF_041584535.1 Actibacterium sp.
GAATTTCGCGCCGCTTTACCCGGATGATATGGGCCTCTTTGCCAAGGTCGAAACCATCGCCAAGCGCATCTATCGTGCCGACGAAGTGCTGGCCGACACCAAGATCCGCACCCAATTGCACGCCTGGGAACGCGCCGGTTACGGTCACCTGCCGATCTGCATGGCCAAGACCCAATACAGCTTTTCCACCGATCCGAACCTGCGCGGTGCGCCGGTCGGGCACTCGGTTCCGGTGCGCGAGGTGCGGCTTAGCGCCGGTGCGGGCTTCGTGGTGGTGATCTGCGGCGAGATCATGTCGATGCCCGGCCTGCCAAGACACCCGGCGGCCGAGTCGATCCATCTGGATTCCGAGGGCCAGATCGTCGGGCTTTTCTGATCACGCCGAGCGAAAATCGCGGGTAAACGCATGGAAATTCCGGCGCGGATGCTGTTAATGAACCGCAAACGACTCGGGAGATGGCACCATGGCTCAGGCACAGATCATCGACGGCAAAGCCTTTGCGGCGCGCGTGCGCGAAAAGGTGGCGGCCCATGTCGCCCGGCTGAAAGAGGTTCACAACATCACCCCCGGCCTTGCGGTGGTTCTGGTCGGCGAAGACCCGGCCAGCGAGGTCTATGTGCGCTCGAAAGGCAAACAGACCGTCGAAGTCGGAATGGCATCTTTCGAACATAAGCTGCCCGAAGACACCAGCGAGCAAGAGCTGCTGGGGCTGCTGGACGAGCTGAATTCAGATCCGAAAGTTCACGGTATTTTGGTGCAGTTACCGCTGCCTTCTCATCTGAACGAAGACCTGGTCATCGGGCGCATCAACCCCGCCAAGGATGTCGATGGCTTTCACATTTCGAACGTTGGCCTGCTGGCAACCGGACAAAAGGCCATGGTGCCCTGCACGCCGCTGGGCTGCCTGATGATGCTGCGCGAACAGCACGGATCGCTGGCCGGAATGAACGCGGTTGTGGTCGGGCGCAGCAATATTGTCGGCAAACCGATGGCGCAATTGCTGCTGCGCGACAGCTGCACCGTGACCATCGCGCATTCGCGCACCAAGGATATCGAGGCGCTGTGCCGTCAGGCCGATATTCTGGTCGCTGCGGTTGGCCGTCCGCAGATGATCACCGGCGATTGGGTCAAACCGGGCGCCACCGTGATTGACGTCGGGATCAACCGCCTGCCGGCCCCGGAAAAGGGCGAAGGCAAGACCCGGCTGGTTGGCGATGTGGACTTTGAGAGCGCCTCCAAGGTTGCCGGGGCGATCACCCCGGTGCCGGGCGGCGTTGGCCCGATGACGATTGCCTGCCTGCTGGCGAACACGCTGACCGCCTGCTGCCGGTCGCATGGCCTGCCTGAACCGGACGGTCTGACCGCCTGATCAGCCGCGCGGCACCGGCACAATCGTGCCCAACAGCGTCGCCACATGCGATTCCGAGCCATCTTGCGCGCGGGCGAAAACGTCGGCGCGGGTGATCATCAATCGCCGCCCCGGACGGATGACTTCGGCCCGCGCGATCAGATGGGTGCCTTTCGCCGGGGCCAACAGGTGAATCTTCATCTCGCTGGTCAGAACTTCCTGATCCTCATCCAACATGCTTAACGCGGCATAGCCACAAGCCACGTCGCCAAGCGCGAAGCTGGCGGCGGCATGGGCAAAGCCGTGTTGCTGCGAAAACGCGGGCTGAACCGGGGCCTCAAGCGTGCAGGTCCCGGCCTCAAGCGCCTCGATCCGGGCCGCCATGCTGGTCATAAGCCCTTGAGCGGAAAAACTTTCCCGAACACGTTGACGTTGTTTTGATCCCAGCTCGCGTGATTTCATTCGGTGTCTCCTTTTCCGCTTGGGTGTATCATGGCATAAGGCTGAGTGAAGAGCGTGCAGTTTTTACGCAGCGGCTTGGCCGGTCGGGCAAGTGT
Source organism: Actibacterium sp. (assembly GCF_041584535.1). Taxonomy (GTDB): domain Bacteria; phylum Pseudomonadota; class Alphaproteobacteria; order Rhodobacterales; family Rhodobacteraceae; genus Actibacterium_D. The sequence continues at coordinate 1,907 of NZ_JBFHDW010000266.1, forward strand.
TGCGGACAATGAATTTTAACGGTTTGGAGGGGGCATGGCCTCGTTCAAGAAAGAGTGGCTTGCCGAAGTCAAAGCGCCGACACCGTGGATTCTGTGGGCGGTTTTGTCGATCGTGGTCGCCTACGCCGGGCCGTTCGGCACCTATGACGGCTTTCCCTTCGCCACGCGCGCGATCTATTGGGTGGGCGTGATCGGCCTGTCGATTTTTGTCGGGATCAGCACGCGAGTGGCTGTGCGGGTGATGTTGCCCCGCCAGAATTATTGGGTGGTCTCGGCGGTTTCAGCGGTGGCAATCTCGCTGGTTCTGGTCTGTCCGCTAAGACTGTTCAGCCTGCAATTGTCTGGTGGCGACAGGCAGGATTTTCCGTCGCTGTTGGAATTCTGGGCGATGATTTTTCTGGTCTCGCTGTCGGTTTCGGCGGTTCGGTCCTTGCTGCACGTTGCGTGGGGCGAACCGACCACACCCGCGACGCCGCGTTTGCTGGACCGGATCGAGCCTGCGTTGCGCGGCCAGATCCTGCGCTGTTCGGCGGTGGATCATTTTGTCGATGTCTACACCGCAAACGGGACCGAGCGTTTGCGGATGCGGTTCTCGGACGCGCTGGCCGAGCTGGACCCGAATGAGGGCTTGCAAGTGCACCGGTCGCATTGGGTGGCGCAAACGGCGGTCAACGGTCATCTGGTGGACAAAGGGCGGCTGTTCCTGCGGCTTCAGGACGGTAGCCTGATCCCGGTCAGCCGCAAATTGCGACCCATTGTTGAAGAACGCGGTTTGATCTGAAAAGTTGGAATACTGCAAATATCGGGGAAATTCCCCGATAAATTGCTGCGTAAATGTGCGAAAACTGCCAACCAAAATCGCCAAAAATCAGTGCACGATTTCCTCTTCCCGCACGAACATGTTGTCCCAGGCGCGGTCGATCAGTTCGGGTGACATCTGATAGGGGATGCCCTCGAATTCGCAGATCGACATCATCTGGTCGATCAGGAATACCGGCTGATAGTTGGCATAGACATTGTCGATCTCGGGATATTTTTCGCGCAGCAGATAGATCAGCGTCTGCTCGTCCAGCGGCATTTTCTTCTTCCGGGCGACCATGGCGAAGATCTTGAGAAAGTCCTCCTGACAGGGGCCATCAATTTTGATCTTGAAGAAAATCCGGCGCAGCGCGGCTTTGTCGAAAATCTCGTTCGGGTGGAAGTTGGTCGAGAAAATCACCAGCGTGTCAAACGGCACTTCGAATTTTTCGCCCGATTGCAGCGCCAGAATATCGCGGTTTTCTTCCAGCGGCACGATCCAGCGGTTGATCAGCGCCTGCGGCGGTTCGGCCTGACGGCCAAGGTCGTCGACGATGAACACGCCGCCGGTGGATTTCATCTGAAGCGGCGCCTGATAGGTGCGGGCGGTCGGGTTATAGACCAGATCCAGCATCGACAGCGACAGCTCGCCACCGGTGACCACGGTGGGCCGGTCACACAGCACATAGCGCGTGTCATAGCGCCCTGACGAGCGGCGCAGCGACCGGGGATCATCGACCTGTTCCTGTGCGGCGCTGTGCACGATCGGGTCATAAACGGTGATGACCTGACCTGCATATTCGACGGCGCGGGGGATATAGATCTTGTCGCCCAATGCATCGCGGATCCCGTTCGAGATTGACGATTTCCCGTTGCCCGGCGGGCCATACATCAGGATCGAGCGCCCGGCTGACACTGCGGGGCCAAGGTGGCTGAGCA
>NZ_JBFHDW010000267.1:0-3557 GCF_041584535.1 Actibacterium sp.
CGTCAATGGGGGCGTCGCCCCAGTCGCTGCCGGACCAGCCCAGCATGCCGCCCAGCAGGCCGCGATCGGGGCGGCGTTCCAGCAGCCAAGCGCCATCGGCCCGGCGGGCGATATAGGCGATGCCAAAGCGCGTCGGTTTGGCTTGCTTGGGGGTTTTGCGGGGCAGATCGGCACTGATGCCTGTCGCATGGGCGACGCAGGGCGCGCGCAGGGGGCAGATGCCACAGGCCGGAGATTTCGGCGTGCAGATCGTGGCGCCCAGATCCATCACCGCTTGGGCATGGCAGCCGGGGCGCGTGAGCGGGGTCAGGGATTCGGCCAGCGCGGTCAGTTCGCGCTTGGCTTTGGGCAGCGGGGTCTGCACCGCATAGAGCCGCGCCATCACCCGCTCGACATTGCCATCGACCACGGTCGCCGGTTCGTCAAAGGCAATGGCGGCGATGGCGGCGGCGGTATAGGGGCCGATCCCTGGCAGGGTCAGCAGCCCGGCGCGGCTGTCGGGAAAGCGCCCGCCATGATCGGCAACCACCGCCCGCGCGCATTTCAGCAGGTTGCGGGCGCGGGCGTAATAGCCCAGCCCGGCCCATTCGCCCATCACATCGGCATCTTCGGCTGCGGCCAGCGCCCCGACATCCGGCCAGCGGTGGGTGAAGCGGTGGAAATAGTCACGCACCGCCGCGACGGTGGTTTGTTGCAGCATCACCTCGGACAGCCAGACCGCATAGGGATCGGGGCGGACACCGGCCTTGCGCGCGGCGGGGCCGACGCGCCACGGCAGATCGCGGGCATGGCGGTCATACCAGTCCAGCAGGGCGGTGCTCACCTGATCGTCACGCAATGTTTATGCTCGCAGTTCGGATAGCCATTGGCGGCAAGGGCCGCGGCGCATAAGAATAGGGGCTGAAACAGGAATTGACAGGCGTGATGAGCACCAACCCGCAAGACAGTCGAAAAAGCCGCCGGATGCGCGGTTTCGAGCGGACCTCAAGCCTGTTGTCCGATCCCATCCGCAGCGCCGGAGAAAAGCGCGGTTTTGCCGTGACCCGGCTGTTGACCCATTGGGCCGAGATTGTGGGCGAGGGCACCGCTCGGGTGGCGCGCCCGGTCAAGGTGACCTATGGGCGGCACGGGTTCGGCGCCACGCTGACGGTGCTGACCACCGGGGCCAATGCGCCGATGCTTGAGATGCAAAAGGAACAGATCCGCGAAAAGGTGAATGCCTGTTATGGCTATGCCGCGATTTCACGGATCATGTTGACCCAAACTGCGCCGACCGGCTTTGCCGAGGGTCAGGCGCAATTCGCGCCGGCGCCGAAACAAACGCCCGCCCCCGATCCGCGTGCCTTGGCGCAGGCGGCTGATCTGTCAAAGGGTGTGGGCGATGACAGCCTGCGTCTGGCGCTGGAAAATCTGGGGCGCAACGTATTATCCCGACCGAAACGGTAATTGGAGACCGACTTTATGAATCGCAGAACCGCCTTGATCCTTGGCTCGTCCGCTTTGGTGTCGCTTGCCGCGCCGATCTCTGCCTTTGCCGAAAGCATGACGCCCGAGATCGTCGATTTCGCAATTGGCGCCGAAGATGCTCCGGTGACGATCATCGAATATGCTTCGTTCACCTGCCCGCATTGCGCGCGCTTCCATGACGATGTCTATCCCCTGCTTAAGGCCGATTATGTCGAGACCGGCAAAGTGCGCTTCGTCTATCGCGAGGTCTATTTCGACCGGCCCGGCCTGTGGGCAGCGATGGTGGCGCGTTGCGGTGGCGAAATGCGCTATTTCGGCATTTCCGACATGCTGTTCGACAAACAGAAAGAATGGATTGGCGATGGCACCGGCGCGGTGATCGCCGCGAACCTGCGCAAGATCGGCCTTAGCGCCGGTCTGACCAACGAAGAGCTGGATCAGTGCATGGCCGATGGCGCAAAGGCGCAAGCGATGCTTGATCATTATGAGGTCAACATCACCGAATACCCGATCGAGGGCACGCCCGCGCTGGTCGTCAACGGCAAGCTATATGGCAATATGGGCTATGATGAGCTGAAAGAGCTGATCGAGAAAGCGCTTTAAGCGAACAGCCGGTCCAGCGCCGCGTCCAGCGGTGCCGGATCGGCGATTTCCAACCGCACCGGAACTGTCAGAACCTTGCGGCGAAAGCTGTCAGGCAGGCGCACCGCGTCTTTTTCGGTGGTGACCAGTTGCGCACCAAGGGCGGCGGCCTCGATTTCCAACCGTTTCATCAAGGCTTCGGTCAGCGGTTGGTGATCGGCCAGCGGTTCAGCCCGCAGCACGCGGGTGCCCAACGCCGTCAGCGTGGCAAAGAATTTCTGCGGATGGCCGATCCCGGCAAAGGCCAGCACGTTCAGCCCCTGCCAGTCCATTCCGGTCTGCAACGGTTTCAGCGCGCCTTTCAGGTGCGGTTTGGTGATGGCCTGCGCCCAGGTCTGTTCGAACTGGCGCTGGGCCGGTCCGGGCCCGATCGACAGCAGCAGATCACCGCGCGCCATGCCGGTGGCGACCGGCTCGCGCAGCGGCCCGGCGGGGATCACCCGGCCATTGCCGAACCCGCGTGCCGCATCGACGACGATGATCGACAGGTCCTTATGCACCGCCGGGTTCTGAAACCCGTCATCCAGCAAGATCACATCGGCGCCTGCGGCCTCGGCCGCCTTGACGCCCGCAGCGCGGTCCTTGGCCACCCAGGTCGGCGCGAAGGCGGCCAGCAACAGCGGCTCGTCCCCGACATCGGCGGCGCTGTGAGTGCGCTCGATCACCTGAACCGGGCCGTCCAACTGGCCGCCATAGCCACGGCTGACCACATGCGGGGTCAGGCCGCGCGCGATCAGGGTCATTGTCAGCGCGATGGCGGTCGGGGTCTTGCCGGTGCCGCCGGCATTGATATTGCCGACACAGATCACCGGCACGCTGGCGCGATAGGGCGTTGCGCCCCGCAACCGACGCGCGGTTCCCGCCGCATAGATCGCGGCAAGCGGCGCCAGTGCCCGCGCGCTAAGCGATGGCGCGTCAGGTGCGGTGAACCAGAAATCAGGCGCGCGCATCAGGCCACCTCGGCATTGTCGAGGCGGTCCAGCATGTGCTGAACGATGCGCTGCGTGGTTTCCGCCCCCAGCGTCGAGACCTGCCACGCGTTATTCGCCAACTCAGCCGCCTTTTCCGGTGCCAACAGCAGGCTTAGCGTGCGGGCAAGGCTTTCGGCATCGCGCACGGTGCGCGCGGCGCGGGCGGTGTCCAGTTGCCGCAGCAGCAATTGAAACGGCCCTGAATGCGGCCCGTGCAGAATGGCCGACCCCAAGGCCGCCGCCGCCGCCGGATCAGCGGGGTCAGTGTGTTCGGGCATCAATGTGCCGCCCAGAAAGGTGATCGGTGCCAGACGCAGCCAAAGACCGTCCTCGCCTTCGGTGTCGGCGATATAGATCTGGGTTTCCTCATGCGGGTCCTGATCGGCCGAACGCAGGGCCACCCGCCAGCCTTCTTTGCGCAGGGTGCGGGCCAGATCGGGGCCGCGTGCCGGGTTCGACGGCGCAAGGATCAGCAAC
>NZ_JBFHDW010000268.1:0-3543 GCF_041584535.1 Actibacterium sp.
GACGCTGATGGAGATTTCCGGCCCCGCCGCGTCGATCCTGTCGGCCGAACGCGTGGCGCTGAACTTTGCCGGGCGTCTGACCGGCATCGCGACAATGACGGCGGCCTTTGTGGCCGAAACCAAGGGCACCAAGACCCGCATCACCTGCACCCGCAAGACCACGCCGGGCCTGCGGATCGTCGAAAAGCTGGCGGTGCTGCATGGCGGCGGGTTCAACCACCGCTTTGGCCTGTCGGACGCGATCCTGATCAAGGACAACCACATCGCGGCGGCGGGCGGGGTGCGCGCAGTGCTGGAATCGGCCAAGGCCGTGGCCTCGCATATGGTGCGGGTCGAGATCGAGGTTGATCGTCTGGACCAGCTGGACGAGGTTCTGACCACCGGCGGCGCCGACGTGGTGCTGCTGGACAACATGGACACGCCGACGCTGGCCGAGGCGGTCAAGATGGTGCAGGGGCGTCTGGTGCTTGAGGCCTCGGGCAACATGAAACTGCCGCGCATCGCCGAGGTTGCCGCGACGGGGGTCGATTACATCTCGTCCGGGGCGCTGACCCATTCGGTGAAAACGCTGGATCTGGGTCTGGATTTCTGAACCCCGGCCGCCGCGTCGCATGAAAAAAGCCCCGGTCATTGCCGGGGCTTTGTCGTTTCAGGGCGCTGGGGTCAGCGCGCGTAAGGGTCTTTCAGCGCCGGGATCACCTGACCGGTGCAATCGCCAAAGCCGATGGAATAGCCGTCACCGTGGCAGGTGCCGTGCAGGGTCAGGGTATCGCCATCTTCGACAAAGCTGCGGGTTTCACCGCTGGCAAGGGTGAACGGCTCTTTCCCGCCCCAGCTGAGTTCCAGCAGTGACCCACGGCTGTCCTTGGTCGGCCCCGAGATCGTGCCCGAGCCCAGAAGGTCGCCGACATTCATCGCACAGCCCGATGTGGTGTGATGCGCCAGTTGCTGGGCCGCCGAATAATACATCTCGCGGTAATTGGTGCGGGTGATGGTCGAGGCCGGTTTGCCCGCCGGGGCCAGCGATACGCTGAGGTCGATGTCATACAGCATCGGGCCGGTGTCGCGCAGATGCGGCAGCAGTTCGAATTCGCGCTCGGGCGTGTCGCAGGCGAACGGCTCCAGTGCGGCGCGGGTCACGATCCACGGGCTGATCGAGGTGGCGGTGGCCTTGGCCTGAAACGGGCCCAGCGGCTGGTATTCCCACGCCTGAATGTCGCGTGCCGACCAGTCATTCAGCAGCACATAGCCAAAGATCATCTGGTTGGCCTCGTCCACCGTCACGGGCCAATCCGAGGACTGACCGACAATCGCGCCGATCTCAAGCTCGATGTCAAAGCGCCGCGATGGCAGAAAGGCGGGCCGGGGCTGATCGGGCGATTTCAACTGGCCCCACGGGCGGCGCACATCGGTGCCGCTGACAATGACCGAGCTGGCGCGGCCGTTATAGCCGATCGGAATGTGCAACCAGTTGGGCGGCAAGGCATTTTCCGGGTCGCGGAACATGCAGCCGACATTATAGGCGTGGTTCCGGCCCGCGTAGAAATCGGTGTATTCCGACACGGCAAACGGCATTTCCATCATCGCATCCGCCATCGGCACCAGTGCCGCCTGAACCGCGGCGCGGGCTTGGGCATCGGCACCCTCGGCCAGCAGAGCGGTCAGTTGCGCGCGGAAATCGGCCCAGACCTGCGGGCCAAGCTCCATGAAGTCATTCCAATAGGGCACGTCGAAAACCGGGCTGTCACCGGGCGACAGAACCCCGTCTTCTTCCAGTTTGGTGACATCCAAAATCATGTCGCCAATAGCAACGCCGCAGTGGCTTTCACCGCCAGCCACCGAGAACACGCCATAGGGCAGATTGTTCAGCGGAAACGGGCTGGTCGCCGAATTGGCGCTGTCGATCCAGGATTTAAGCAAGGGCATGGCGTGTCTTTCTTGGTTATTTCGTTCCGGGCGTGCCGTCGAATTTCTTTTCCAGCGCGTCCCAGCAGTCAACGTAATTGTCCTGCAGCGGCGCTTCGGTCGCTGCAAAAGGCGTCAGATGCTGCGGGAACCGGGTTTCAAACATGAAGGACATGGTGTTGTCCAGAAAATGCGGCTGCATCAGTTCGTTGCTGGCGCCCTCAAACGCGTCGCGGTCCGGCCCGTGCGGCAGCATCATGTTATGCAGGCTGGTGCCGCCGGGGATAAAGCCCTCGGGCTTGGCGTCGTAGATGCCATAGATGTTGCCCATCAGCTCGGACATGATGTTCTTGTGATACCACGGCGGGCGGAAGGTGTTCTCGGCCACCATCCAGCGCTCGCGGAACAGCACAAAGTCGATATTGGCGGTGCCGGGCACGCCCGAGGGGGCGGTGAGCACGGTAAAGATCGACGGATCCGGGTGATCGAACAGCACCGCGCCCACCGGGCTGAAGGTGCGCAGGTCGTATTTGAACGGTGCGTAATTGCCGTGCCATGCCACCACGTCCAGCGGCGAATGGTCGATAAAGGTCTCGTGGAACTGGCCACACCATTTGATGACAACCCGGCTTGAGGCATCGCGGTCCTCATAGGCGGCGACGGGGGTCTTGAAATCGCGCGGGTTGGCCAGACAGTTGGCGCCGATCGGGCCACGACCGGGCAGGTCGAATTTCTGGCCGTAGTTTTCGCAGACAAAGCCGCGCGCCGGGCCTTCCAGAACCTCGACCCGGTAGACCAGACCACGCGGCAGCATGGCGATCTCTTTCGGTTCGACGTCGATCACCCCCAGCTCGGTCGAGAACCGCAAGCGGCCCTCCTGCGGCACGACCAGCAGTTCACTGTCGGCCGAGAAGAAATATTCGTCCTGCATCGACTCGGTCACCAGATAGATATGCGTCGCCATCCCGACCTGAGTGTTCACATCCCCCGCCGTGGTCATGGTGCGCATGCCGCTGATCCATGTCAGCGGCGCATCCGAATGCGGCACCGGGTCCCAGCGGTATTGGCCAAGGCTGATGACATCGGGATCAACGCAGGGTGCCGATTTCCAATAAGGCACGTCGATCTTGGCAAAGCGCCCGGTGTGCTTGACCGACGGGCGGATGCGATAGCACCATGTGCGTTCGTTCTGACCGCGCGGCGCGGTAAAGGCGGTGCCGGACAGCTGTTCGGCATAAAGACCGTAATTGCATTTCTGCGGGCTGTTCATGCCTTGGGGCAGGGCGCCGGGCAGGGCCTCGGTCTCGAAATCATTGCCAAAGCCGGACATGTAATTGCTGTCGGGCTGCACGTGTTTCATCGTGGTATTGGCTTGGATCTGCTGGTCCATCGCGGCGTCCTCCGGGGTCTGATCTGTGACTTCGTATAATTGTTGCAAGTGCAACGAACAAGTCAAAATGTCGCACCTTGGATATATCATTGTGCCTGAAGGTCAGGAAAACGGATCTTGGGGATAGCCGACGCGGGCCAGATACAGGCCCTGCGGCGGGCAAACCGGGCCACAAGCGGCGCGGTCGCGGGCGTCGAGCGCGGTTTTCACGTCGATAGGCGCCCAAGACCTGGCGCCGACGCGTTCCA
>NZ_JBFHDW010000269.1:0-3542 GCF_041584535.1 Actibacterium sp.
GACGATGCCGTAAGCGGTGGACAGGCCCAGACCGGTGCCTTCACCGACCTTTTTCGTGGTGAAGAACGGCTCGAACACTTTTTGCAGCTTGTCCGGTGCAATTCCGTGGCCGTGATCGGTGACCCGCACCAGCACATAGTCGCCCGCAGGCACGACCGCCCGGTCGCGGCGCAATTCCGTGTCCAGATGGTTCATCGCGGTTTCGATCCGGATTTCGCCGCCGCCCTGCATTGCGTCCCGGGCGTTGACAACCAAATTCATGATGACCTGTTCCAGCTGCCGCTTGTCGGCGCGGATCGGCGCAAGGTTGGGATCATGCGAGACGGTTAGCACCACCTTTTCCCCGACCAGCCGGTTCAGCAAATGGGTCAGATCGGCCAAAGTGTCGTCCAGATCGACCTGCTCCAGCCGCAGCGTCTGCTTGCGCGAAAACGCCAGCAATTGCCCGACCAGACTGGCGGCGCGGTTGGCGTTTTGCTGGATTTGCATCAAATCGCCGAATTCCGGGTCGCCCGCGTCGTGCCGCAGCAACAGCAGGTCGCAATGCCCGGTGATCGCGGTCAGCAAGTTATTGAAATCATGTGCAACTCCCCCAGCCAATTGGCCTATCGCCTGCATTTTCTGGCTTTGCACAAACTGCGCCTCAAGCGTCTTCAACTCGGTCGCATCATTCAACACGGCCACGAAACCAGTGCCGCCCTGATCGGCGAGCCGCTCAAGCGAGACCTGTATGAACAGTTCCTGATCCGAGCGTCGCAATTGCAGAACTTCGGACCGGTTTGAAACCCGCGCCTCGGCGACATCGGCCAGCCAGTCCATCACCGGACGGCCCAGCCCCTCGACCAGATCGGACAAATGCGCGCCGGGGGGCACCTGCCCCAGCATTTCGCGCGCAGATCGGTTGGCAAGCACCACGGCCCCATCCGCGGACAGGCGCAACAGCGCCACCGGCAACGCGTCCAGTACCGCGTCATCGCTGATCGGTGCTTCGGTCGCGGCGCCGGGCCAAAGATAGACCTCGCGCCGACCGCCCGAGGTTTCAAACAGCGCCACCCGTGCGGGCAAAGCGCCGGATGCACCGTTCAACAGCACCGGATCGCCCGGATTAGCGGGCGGGCGAGGCAGGATTTCATCAAGGGTTTTAGGGCGCTTACCCAGAAATTGCCGCGCGGCGTCGTTGATGAACAAAACCATCCCGCTGCGCCCAACGGTCAGCACCGGCAGGCACAGCGCCTCTGCGCCACGGGCGGCGGGGCGTTCCCCGGTCTCGTCGATGCGCCAGAACAGGTGCTTATGCGCCAATTGATGCACCGCGATCCGGGCATGGCCGCGACTGGTGACGATATCTTCTTGCGCCTGCCCCTCGGCCGCTGCGCGGGCCTGCAGCCGATAGACCACTGCCGCCGGGTTGGCGAACACGTCGCCCAAGGCGCGGATCAGGGTTTGCGCCCCGGTCAGGGTGAATTTTTGCTCGGCCGCCGCATTCTGCCAGCGCAATCGCCCGTCGGGATCGGTGACAAACCCCGGCGCGGGGTCGTTTTCCGCAAACCGGCGCACTGCGCCCAAGGGTGCCTGCGCGCGCCAGATTTGGGTCAGGCGGATCGCAAGCACCAGCACCACCAGCGTCACCGCCGCCGCCGCCAGAATGGTCGAGACCATGCCGCCGCTGACACCCACGGACAGCGCCATCAGCCCCACCGCCACCGCCAGCACCAGCACCGCCCGCGCCGACAGGGCCGCCGTGCGTCGGGTCAGGGGCGGCAGATTGGGGTCAAGCAGCGACAAACAGGCCTCCGATACGAATCGTGCAACTCGTATTTCCGCGCTTTTGGGTTAAGCACGGGTTAAAGCCAGCAGTTTAGCCACCTTAGGTTGTGTGTAAAGTTTTACGACTCGCGCTTAAGCAAGGTCAGATGAAAGCCATCGCCGCCATCAATCGGGGTCAGGCTGTGGCCGGAAACGCGGGAAAATCCGGGCGTCCGGGCAAGGAAGGCATTGATCTGGCCCGCGTTTTCCTCGTCCAGCAGCGAACAGGTCGCATAGGCCAGAACCCCGTCCGGGGCGACCAAACCGGCGGCGCGATCCAGAATGCCGGACTGGATCTGCAGCAGGTCGTCCAGCGCGGCGCGGGTCAGGCGCCATTTGCCCTCGGGGCTGCGTCGCCACGCGCCGCTGCCGGAACAAGGCACATCGGTCAGAACCAGATCGAATTCAGGTAAAGTTTCCGGTGCATCACCTTGTAAAACTTCAACTTTAACGCCAGCGCGATTGGCGCGGACCGGCAGATCACGCAGGCGTTGCGGCGCGGCGTCATGGGCAAAGAACCGGGCCTCGGCGCGGCCCGCCATCGCCAGCGTTTTGCCGCCTCCGCCCGCGCACAGGTCCAGCACCCGTATCCCGTCGCGCAGCGGCAACAGGTCGGTGACCGCTTGCGAGGCCGCGTCCTGCAATTCCACCAGCCCATCCTGATAGGCCTCGGAAGTTTGAACTTTTCGCGGGTTTTCAAGCACTTCCAGCGCGGTTTCCGACAGGGGATGTGGTGCGGTCACGATGCTTTCAGCGGCCAGCGCAGCCTGAGCAGCGTCGCGCGTGGTCTTGCGCAGATTGACCCGTAGGAACACCGGCGCGCGGTGTTGCAGCGCCGTTAGCACCGGAGCGAAATCGTCGCCCAGACTGTCGCGCAGCGCCGGTTCCAGCCAATCGGGACAGTCCAGTGCCACGGCCTCGGGCAGATCGGTCAGGGTGGGCGGAGCGGCACGCTCGGCCTCGGTCAAGGCGGCGGGCGCATAGGCCAGACCAGTGAAAACCTCATCCGGATCAACGCCTTGCGCGCGCAGCGCCCCCAGCATCAGCCCGCGCCCGGTTTCCGCCCCGCCCAGCGCCGCATATGAGCGGCGGCAGCGCAGCGCGTCAAAGACGTGATCGCGGATCGCGGCCCGGTCTTTGGACCCGGCAAAGCGGTTCTGGCGGCCCCATGTGGTCAGCAGGCGCTCGGCCGCGTCTCCGGCAAGGACGCTGTCCAGAACTTGAATCGCGGCGGCGATCCGGGCGGCGGGCGTCACTGCCCCTGCCCCGGATCAAACATTAAGAACGCCGCACAAGCCATTGATAAATCACCCAACCCGATAGTTCGGGCTTTCGCGGGTGATCTGCACATCATGGACATGGCTTTCTTTCAGGCCCGCGCCGGTGATCCGCACGAATTGGCACTGAGAGCGCATCTCGTCGATGGTGGCGCAGCCGGTATAGCCCATCGCGGCCCGCAGACCGCCGACCAGTTGGTGCAGCACAGCGTTGGCCGAGCCTTTATAGGGCACCTGACCTTCGATGCCTTCGGGAACCAGCTTGTCGCTGGCGGCGTCTTTCTGGAAATATCGATCAGCCGAGCCGCGCGCCATGGCGCCAAGGCTGCCCATGCCGCGATAGGATTTGAACGAGCGGCCCTGATACAGGATCACCTCGCCCGGGCTTTCGTCGGTGCCGGCGATCATGCTGCCGACCATGGCGCAGGACGCGCCCGCCGCGATGGCCTTGGCGAAATC
>NZ_JBFHDW010000270.1:0-3523 GCF_041584535.1 Actibacterium sp.
ACCCGCGACGGCTTTGTCTATGCCGATCTGATCCCGGTCTAGGACCTAAGGCACGCGGTTCCAGACCTGTTTCTTACAGATCGGACCGACACAGCCGGACACGTTCAGAACATCGCCCTCCAACTCCATTTTCGAGCGATAGGTCTTGTCGGTCGAGGGCTGCCAGATCTTGCCATCGCCATATTTACCCGATCCCTTCGGCGCCATGTCCCAAACAAGGTTCTTGCCCAGATTGGCCGACTTATATTCGCCATCGGCGTTAAAGCTGCGGCTCATCGTGCCACAGAACAGATCGCCGCACGGGGCGAAGGTGACATAGGCATAGGCGCCGTCATCGACCTCGGTTTTCCAGATACCCTCGACCGGATCGGCCAACGCGGGCACAGCCGCCAAACCGACCACAACAGCCACGATTCCTGCAATGCGTTTCATTCCAAACCTCCTGCGTTTGGCAGCAGTTTGCGGCGTTGCCGCCCGGCTGGCAAGACACCACACGACATTGCATTCCCGGCCCGAAGATGCAAAAGAGCAGCACCTCAATCACGAAAGAACTGCCCCATGATCCTTTATCCCGCCATCGACCTGAAAGACGGCAACTGCGTGCGCCTGTATAAGGGCGAAATGGATCAGGCCACGGTGTTCAACGACGACCCGGCGGCGCAGGCACGGGCGTTTCAGGACGCGGGCTGCGAATGGCTGCATCTGGTCGATCTGAACGGCGCCTTCGCCGGTGCCCCGGTCAACGCCGCCGCGGTCGAAGCGATCCTCAAAGCCGTCAGCGTCCCGGCCCAGCTGGGCGGCGGCATCCGCGACATGGCCACGATCGAAACCTGGCTGTCCAAAGGCCTGACCCGGGTGATCCTCGGCACCGTCGCGGTGGAAAACCCCGATCTGGTGCGCGAAGCCGCCCGCGCGTTTCCCGGCCATGTCGCCGTCGGCATCGACGCCCGCAATGGCCGCGTCGCCACCAAAGGCTGGGCCGAGGACACCGACGTGATGGTTACCGACCTTGCCAAATCCTTTGAGGACGCGGGCGTCTCGGCGATCATCTATACCGACATCAACCGCGATGGTGCGATGCAGGGCCCGAACGTGCAGGCCACCGCCGATCTGGCCAATGCGGTGTCGATCCCGGTCATCGCCTCGGGCGGCGTCAGCTCTCTGGATGACCTCCGCGCCCTGAAATCCTGCGGCGCGCCGCTGGACGGCGCGATCTCGGGCCGCGCGCTTTACGACGGTGCCATTGATCTGGCCGAAGCCCTGGCTCTTTTGAAAGCCTAAGCCTTCTTCTTCAGACAAATATCCTCGGGGGTGAATTGGCCGCAGGCCAAGAGGGGGCAGACAGCCCCCTTCCCCGCCAAAGCTCTTGCGCCGATCCCGCGCCGCGCCTAAACCAGCCTCATGTTGAAAACCCGCATCATCCCCTGCCTTGATGTCGCCGATGGCCGCGTGGTCAAAGGCGTGAACTTCGTCGATCTCGTTGATGCCGGCGATCCGGTCGAGGCCGCCAAGGCCTATGACGCTGCCGGCGCGGACGAACTGTGCTTTCTCGACATTCACGCCACCCATGAAAACCGCGGCACGATGTTCGATCTGGTCACCCGCACCGCCGAGCAATGCTATATCCCGCTGACGGTGGGTGGCGGCGTGCGCACGGTCGAAGATGTGCGCGCCCTGTTGCTGGCGGGCGCCGATAAGGTGTCGTTCAATTCGGCCGCCGTAGCCAACCCCGATGTCATCGCCGAGGCCGCTGATCAATTCGGCAGCCAATGCATCGTCTGCGCCATCGACGCCAAGACCGTTGCCCCCGGCAAATGGGAAATCTTTACCCATGGCGGGCGCAAATCCACCGGGATCGACGCGGTGGAATTCGCCAAGCTGGTCGTGTCCAAGGGCGCCGGTGAAATCCTGCTGACCAGCATGGACCGCGATGGCACCAAGGCCGGCTTCAACCTGCCGCTGACCCGCGCCATCGCCGATGCGGTCGACGTGCCGGTGATCGCCTCGGGCGGGGTCGGCACGCTGGATCACCTGGTCGAGGGCGTCACGATGGGCCATGCCAGCGCGGTTCTGGCCGCCTCGATCTTTCATTTCGGCACTTACACCATCGGCGAAGCCAAGGCCCATATGGCCGCCGCCGGCATCCCTGTGAGGCTGACATGAGCATTCTCGACCAACTCGCCGCTACCATCGAGGCCCGCAAATCCGCGGACCCCGAAAGCAGCTGGACCGCCAAGCTGTTGTCCAAAGGCCCGGAAAAATGCGCCGAGAAATTCGGTGAGGAAGCGATCGAAGCCATCATCGCCGCCGCCAAGAATGATCGCGAGAACCTGACCTATGAGGCCGCTGATGTGCTGTATCACCTGCTGGTGATGCTTGCCGCCCGCGACGTGGCGCTGGCCGATGTTCTGGCCGAGCTGGAGCGCCGTGAAGGCACCTCGGGCATCGCGGAAAAAGCCGCGCGCTAAGCTGAACCGCCCAACTGGTCGGTCGCCGCGCCCGCAACAGGCGAAGCAAAACCCTGTCAGTTCAATTCATTATCAGCGCCACGGTTGGCCTCACCCCTGACCAGTATGATCCGCTGGCCACTCCTGCGGCAGATACGTCAGGTCAGGATACGCAGGACGCCACGACCATCGGCCCATCCCTGGCATCGAAGGCTGCCGTTGATATATGCGTCGTTGTTTTTGATTGTGTTAGAACGACCAAACCCCGCCTTTTGGGCGGGGTTTTATTGGTTGCGGGAGCAGGATTTGAACCTGCGACCTTCAGGTTATGAGCCTGACGAGCTACCGGGCTGCTCCATCCCGCGCCATTTTTGGTGAGATCGTTTTGAGAGATACATTAATTGTTCCTTTCTAGGTTTGGCGGTGACCTACTCTCCCACGTCTTAGGACGCAGTACCATTGGCGCGACGGCACTTAACTGCCGAGTTCGGGATGGGATCGGGTGTTTTGCTCGTGCTATGACCACCAAACCGAGGAAGGAACAATATCAAGTCAAGTATTTGCGTTGTGTATGCTTTTGATTTTCCGTTTGGCAGGAAGTCCTGCTTCTACTGGATCAAATCAAGCCTATCGGGCAATTAGTACCGGTCAACTGAATGCATTGCTGCACTTACATCTCCGGCCTATCGACGTGGTGGTCTACCACGGCCCTCAGGGATACCTTGTTTTGAGGGGGGCTTCCCGCTTAGATGCCTTCAGCGGTTATCCTTTCCGATCATAGCTACCCTGCACTGCTGCTGGCGCAACAACAGGTCCACCAGTGGATCGTTCACCCCGGTCCTCTCGTACTAGGGGCAACTCCTCTCAAGTATCCTACACCCACGGCAGATAGGGACCGAACTGTCTCACGACGTTATAAACCCAGCTCACGTACCTCTTTATATGGCGAACAGCCATAGCCTTGGGACCTGCTCCAGCCCCAGGATGAGATGAGCCGACATCGAGGTGCCAAACACTGCCGTCGATATGGACTCTTGGGCAGTATCAGCCTGTTATCCCCGGCGTACCTTTTATCC
>NZ_JBFHDW010000271.1:0-3488 GCF_041584535.1 Actibacterium sp.
GGCCGTCGATCACTTATTTCTTGTCCCGAAACCCCATCAGAGCCGCCGCAAACGGGTTGTCGGGGTCGATGGGTTTTTCCTTGCGCGGCGGACGCGCCTGATAGGACTTGGCGCCCTGCTGTTGCGGCTTGCCGCCCTTGCCCTTGCCTTTGCCCTGCGGACGATCGCCACGCGGTTTGCCACGGCCCTGACCCTGACCTTGCGGACGTTCGCCACGCGGTTTGCCGGCATTCGGCTGACGGCGCGGCGCCCAGGTGAAGGTATAGAACACTTCGGCCTCAGCTTCGGCAGCTTCGGCCTCGGCCCCGTCGGCCGGGGTTTCGTCGGCAACGGGCGCGGCTTCGGCTTCGACCTCGGCTTCTGCCGGGCTGGCCTGATCGTCGGTCGCAGCGTCGGCAACCACGGCTTTGACCTTGGCGCGCTCGCCCTTTTCGGCGTTATAGCCCAGGCCCTGCATCAGATCGGCGAATTGCTCCAGCGTCATGCCGGTGATCGACAGCATGTCGGGGTTGGCTTCGAACCCGCCGCGGCTGTCTTGGGCGCGCAGCAGATCGGCCAGACGCTCCAGCATATCAATGCGGATCGCGCGCTGACCGGCACGGCGATAGCCGGACAGGGTGTAATAGCCCTCGGGCACATCCACGACCGGGATCGTGACCAGACCCGGCGGCGGGCTTTCGGGGAATTCGTCCAGACCGTTGGCCAGCGACCACAGCAGCAGACGCAGGCGCGTCGGTGCGGGTTTCAGCAGCAGCGGCATGAAAATGGTGAACTGGCCGAACCGGATGCCATGCTTGCGCAGCGCGCCACGGGCATCCTGATCCAGTTCCTTGACCTCGCCCGCGACCTGATCGCGCGGCAGGATGCCAAGGCCCTCGACCATGCGGAAGGCAAAGCCCCGCGCCAGCCCGGTCAGGGCCTCGTCACGGCTGATGGCCAACAGCGGCTCGAACAGGGTTGCGACCTTGCGGTCGATGAAATGCTGCAAGCGGCGCTTGACCTTTTCGGCCACGTCCGACCCGGCTTCGTCATCGACGAACGCCTCGACCTGCGGTTTCAGAACCTCGGGGCCGGTGATCAGCTTGCCGACAGCATGTTCGCCCCACATCAGGCCGCCCTGCTCGGTAAAGTCGATCTCGGTGTCCGGAGCGTTATAGAACCGATCTGCGCGCAGATGGAATTCGGGGCGCAACGCGGTCAGGCTGGCCTGCCGCAGGGTTTTCGCCTCATCAGGACTGTTGCTGGCATCCTGCCGAAAGCGGAATCCCTCAAGACGGCCGACGAATTCGCCCTCGACCGTCACTTCACCCTTATCGTTTACGTCGGCCACAAGGCCCTCCTTCTGCTTCAACCGGCGAAGCAAGACTGAGGTCCGCCGGTCAACAAATCGTTTGGTCAGCGCCCCGTGCAGCGCATCTGACAGGCGGTCTTCTACAGCGCGGGTGGCGTCACGCCAATGAGATTCGTCACCCACCCAGCCGGTTCGTTGCGCGACATATGTCCATGTGCGGATATAAGCCAGCCGTTTCGACAGCGCGTCAATGTCGCCATCGGTGCGGTCGATACGCTTGATCTGTCGCGCCATCCAGTCATCAGGCACCCGTCCGCCATCGCGCAGAAAGCCGAAAATCCGCTCAAGCAGACCGGCATGTTCAGCAGCCGAGATGCCCCGGAAATCGGGAATCCGGCAGACATCCCACAACAGCCGCACATCCGGCGCGCCCGACAGGCGCAGGCGAATGTCGGGGCTTTCAGCGAGGTGGCGCAGCGCCCGCAGATCGTCGGCCTCGCGGGCGCGCATCAGCCACTCGTCATCGGTCCCGGCCTCAAGCGATTGGATCAGCCGGTCAACCGTGCCGAATTCCAGACGCTCATTGCGCCAGTTCAGCTTTTTCAGCGGGGTAAAGCGGTGGTTGGTGATCGCATCGACCACACCTTCGTCCAGCGGCGGCGCCTCGCCGGTCACACCAAAGCTGCCCGCACGCATATGCCGCCCGGCGCGGCCAGCGATCTGGGCCAGCTCGTTCGGCGCCAGCTCGCGCATCCGGCGGCCGTCGAATTTGCGCAACCCCGAGAACGCCACATGGTTGATATCCAGATTCAGCCCCATGCCGATGGCGTCGGTGGCGACCAGATAGTCGACCTCGCCATTCTGATACATCGCCACCTGAGCGTTGCGGGTGCGGGGCGACAACGCCCCCATCACCACCGCGCACCCGCCCTTTTGGCGGCGGATCAGTTCCGCAATGGCATACACATTATCGACAGAAAATCCGACGATTGCCGACCGAGGCGGCATCCGGCTTATCTTTTTCGAACCTGCATAGGTCAATTCGGAAAACCGCTCGCGCCGCATGAACTGGGCGCGCGGCACCAGAGCGGCAATCGCGCCTTTCATCGTGTCGCTGCCCAGAAACAGCGTCTCGTGCAGGCCGCGGGCGTTTAAAAGGCGCTCGGTAAAGACATGGCCGCGCTCGGGATCGGCGCAAAGCTGAATTTCATCGACCGCCAGAAAATCCGCGCCCATGCCGACCGGCATCGCCTCGACGGTGCAGACCCAGTATTGCGTGCGCGGCGGGATGATCCGTTCTTCTCCGGTCACCAGCGCCACCACCGACGGGCCGCGCAGCGCGACGATACGGTCATAAACCTCGCGCGCCAGCAGCCGCAGCGGCAGGCCAATCACGCCGGTGCGGTGGGCGAGCATCCGCTCGATCGCATAGTGGGTTTTGCCGGTGTTGGTCGGCCCAAGAACCGCCGTGACCCGCCCTTGCTGGCTCATCGCCCTATCCTTCAGAGTGTCGGGCCAGAGATCTGTTGTTCCAGCCGTTCGACGGCTTCTTTTAGGTCCGGTTCATGGGGATGTATAGCAAGCGCGGCGCGAAAAGCGTCCAACGCGCGCTGTGGCTGATCGAGGTCCTGAAGAATGCTGCCCAGCCCGATCATTGCACCGAAATGGTGCGGGTTCAGCGCCAGCGCATGGGCCAGATCCTCAAGCGCGGGCCCGTAAAGCCCAAGCTGGAAATAGGCGCTGGCCCGGGCGTTATAGCCTTCGGCGAATCCGGGCGCGTGATCGACCAGCGCCGTCAGATGGTCAACCGCCTGAGCAAAATCGCCGGCATCCATGGCCTCGCGTCCGCGGCGCAGCAACAGGTCCATCGCCGCCGAGCCGGATTTTGACCATTCGTTCCAGATTTCAGTCTCGACCATTTCCCAATTCGGCAGGTCGGGCTGCGCCAGTTCGGCCAGAAGATCGTCCAAACGCGCGGCATCCGCCGGGGCCGCAAAGGCACCTGCGCAAAGAAACGCCATCAGCGCAAAAGCCGTCAACCCGGCATTGAGAATGTTACGGCAAGTGACCATAACTAGAAGAGTAACCCAAACGCGGCATTTGCCAAGTGCATGTCGCCGGACCGGAGATGGAAGATGAGTGAAGTGATCGACGCCGCGGTTGAAGCGCTGCGTAAAAAGCTGGCCGATGGCTTTGA
>NZ_JBFHDW010000272.1:0-3472 GCF_041584535.1 Actibacterium sp.
ACGGTCGTCATAGAAACCTTGTCGTCACGGCACAAGGATGTGGGCCGAATCGCGACAAAATCAAGGGTGAAGTCTTTTGCCCCCCATAGGCCGCGCTATAGTCTGCGAAAAAAGGAGGCAAAATGCGCCTATATGGACTGAAAACCTGCGATACCTGTAGGAAATCTTTGAAAATTCTCACTCAGGCCGGTCATAACGCCACGCTGATCGACATTCGGCAGCAGCCGCTGACCCCCGAACAACTGGCACAGTTTCATGCGGTTTTCGGTGATGATCTGGTGAACCGGCGCTCGACCACATGGCGCGGATTGCCCGCATCCGAGCGCGATCTTGACCCGCTGGAATTGTTGGCCCGCCATCCGGCGCTGATGAAGCGTCCGGTGATCGAAGCGGCTGGCCAGCTCTATCTTGGCTGGGATAAACAAGTTCAGGCGGCGCTGCTTGGATAATCCCGGCGCGCCCCCATATTGAAACGACACCAACCGGAGACGACCCATGCGCAATGCCGCCCTGACCCTTGGAGTGATTGCCGGAGTGATCGGCCTGATCGTCGGGTTCTTCAGCTATGGCTATACGGTTTTCATCGAGGAATACGGCGAGGTCGGAAAGCTGGCACAGCAGGTCGATAACATCGCGCTGGTGCGCGGCGCCGCTTTGATCGCGCCGATTTTGGCGATTGCCGGCGGCGCGATGGCGCGGTCGCAGAACCTTGCGGCCGGGGTGTTGTTGCTGGCCTCGGCGGCGGGGATGATGTGGGCCTTCGGCTTTGGCGTCTTTACCATGTTCCCGATCGCCATGGCCGGTCTGGGCGGCATTCTGGCGCTGTTGGCGCGCCAGCCCGACGCTCACTGAAGTCGCAGGATCCGGTCCAGCGACAGCGGCCCCGCGCCCTTAAGCACCAACCCGATCAACAATGTGATCCAGAACAGCCGCTGATCCATAATCAGGCTGTCCGGCGCGCCATCGAACCACGCGCCCAAGGTCGCGGGCTGTGAAAGCACGCCATGGCCGAACAGATCGGTCAGGGTCTGAACCGCGACGAACCCGATCATCGCCAGCGCCGACAGCCGGGTGAACAGGCCCAGCACGATCAGCAGCGGCAGCAGGAATTCGGCATAGGTCCCGGCCAGCACCACCACCCGGTGAAACAGGCCCAACCCGTCGATATTGTAGTTCACCGCTTCAAACGCTCGGGGGAAAATCTGGGCATAAGCGCCCAGCGACGGTGTGAAAATTCCGTCGAATTTGGTCTGGGCCGAGTTCCAGAAGTAAAACAGCAAAGTTGCAGCAAAAGTGAAACGTATCAGGCTGGGCAAAACCACAGGCGCCAGCCGCAATTCAGCCGCCTTGAACGCTGAATTATACATATTAATCAGAAAGGTCATGGCTATACCTCATGGTCTGCACTGAGAATGGCCTGACCGGATAGCAGCAGGCCAAGACATTCGGAAATGTTGAAATTATGAAACTCTGAGTCCGCGATTTGATGGGCCAGAGACAGCGGCTTTCCGGCTTGCAGCGCCTTGATGAAGCTGAAACCGCCGGGGGGCAGGATATGCACCTGCGGATCAAAGCCGGGGCGGGTGATCAGCACCTCTTCGGCGGCGGGACGCGGCAGAACGACCGGGCTGGTCTGATGCGCCAGCCAGATCGACGCCACCGGATGATCCGAGCGCAGCACTTGCACCGCCGGGGCCAGCGTCAGGCGCATTTGCATCAGATTTCCCGCCGACAGGCTGTTCAGCGCCCCGGCATCCAACGGCGCGGCATCGGCAGCGTGATAGGCATGGCGCAGCGCCAGTTCCAGACGCGCCACATCCGGCAGATAGCGCAGATGCGCCACCGGCGGGAACCGTTCCAGAAACCCCGGCATCGCGCCACCGTAATACATCATCAACGGCGACCGCGGCGGGTGGGTGCGCAGGAACACCCCGGCCATGGCGGTAAAGAATTCGGCCCCGACCAGCGCGCGCACCACTGGAAAGGCGCTGTCCAGCGCCTCGGTCAGGCCGACGGCGACATTGTTGCGATAGACGTCAAAGCGGCGTCCGGCCGGGCGGCCCATCGGGTCGGACAGGCCCGGCGGTGCGGGGTGGCGCCCGTCCAGCAGGGCGGTGGCAAACTCGGGTTGGGTGCTCATGCCGTCACCTGCGATAGTTGCGCCGCCGCCAGCGCGGCCTCTTGCGCCAGAACCGGCCAATCCGGGACGTCATTGTCCCATTCGATCAGTGTCGGTCGCGGCCCCGAGCGCGCCAGCGTATAGCCGTAAAGCGCCCAGACCGGATCGACCACCGGAGCGGCGTGATTGTCGATCAACAGCGGCGCGCCGTGGTCGTCGCGGTCGATGGCATGGCCCCCCAGATGAATTTCCCCGACCTGCGATAGCGGAAACGCGTCGATATAGGCATAGGCATCGGTCTGTTGATTGGTGGCCGAAACAAAGACGTTATTCACAT
The DNA here is from genome assembly GCF_041584535.1 of Actibacterium sp. Taxonomy (GTDB): domain Bacteria; phylum Pseudomonadota; class Alphaproteobacteria; order Rhodobacterales; family Rhodobacteraceae; genus Actibacterium_D. Next base: position 2,457 of record NZ_JBFHDW010000272.1, read on the forward strand.
CCAGCAACAAGCCACAGCCGGTGCGGCGGGCGATTTCGGCCAGAAACTCGGGCTCGGAAAAGGTGCTGTCGTTGAAGGCCAGATAGGTCGAGGGGTTCTCCAGCAGCATCCGCCGTCCCAGACAGCTTTGCACCTGATCAATATGGTCGCAGACCCGGGTCAGCGTCGCGGCCGTATAGGGCAGGGGCAGCAGGTCGTTCAGAAACGCGCCGTCATGGGTGGACCATGCCAGATGCTCGGAAAATTGCGCCGGGTTCAGCCAGTTGATCAGGTGTTGCAACCGGGCCAGATGGTCGCGGTCCAGCGGGCCCTGGCCGCCGATCGACAGGCCGACACCATGCACTGAAATCGGGAAACGCTGGGCCAGATGGCGCAGTTGCGCCAATGGCCGCCCGCCATTGCCCATGTAATTCTCGGCATGGATTTCCAGCCATGCCACCGGGCCGGGATCGGCGACCAGAGCCGCGAAATGCTGGGGCTTGTAACCCACGCCCGCCCGGTTGGGCAGCGCGTCAAAACGAGGTGTCGTGTCTAGCATCGGTTCCTCCCGAAAGGATGCGCCCCCGGCCTGCGCCGGGGGCGGCAAAGCGGTTACGCGGGCAGGTCGCGCTCAAGCGCGGTCAACGAGCCCATGCGGTCGCCGGGCAGTTCGATCGACTCGCAGGTGCCAGCCGGAACCAGCGACCACGAGTTGCCCTGATAATCGACCTTCGAGGTGCCGGCGCAGGTGGTGCCGGGGCCAGCGGCGCAGTTGTTTTCGCCGGCCAGAGCGACACCGAAACATTTCTCCATTTCGCCCGGCTTCATCTCGTCGGCATTCGCGACATGAGCACTCAGGGCAGCAGCAACAGCACCGGCAACGGCCAGCGATTTCATTTGGATCGACATGGATATTCTCCCTTTCAAAAATCCCTTTTCGTCGCGTCTTGCGACAGGGACAGAGGTAGGGCCATCCGTCGATCAACTGCTACTCACAGGGGTGTGTTGCACGTCGCTGTTATGGATTGAAACAATTC
>NZ_JBFHDW010000273.1:0-3452 GCF_041584535.1 Actibacterium sp.
CCCTGGTGATTGCGGCCGGGGTTCTGATCATCTGGCGCGAACGCCAATTGGGACTTGAGCGCAGCAAACCGCGCAAGGCGCTGACGCCGCAGTAATAAAAACGGCCCTCCGAAGAGAGCCGTTTTCGAGCCTGTTCCAGCCAAAAACGCTTAAGCGCGCACCAGCTTTTCGTAGCTTTCCGAGATGTCGCGCGTCAGGGCGCCGACCTCGAAATTATAGTCGCCAATCTGGCCCACCGGGGTCACTTCGGCGGCGGTGCCGGTCAGCCAGCATTGTTCAAAGCCTTCCAGCTCTTCCGGCATGATGTGGCGTTCGTTCACGGTGATGCCTTTTTCATGCAGCATCCCGATCACTGTTTGCCGGGTCAGACCGTTCAGGAAGCAATCCGGCTTGGGCGTGTGAACCTCGCCATCCTTGACGAAAAAGATGTTCGCGCCGGTCGCTTCGGCCACATAGCCGCGATAGTCGAACATCATCGCGTCGGAACAGCCTTTGTCCTCGGCGGCGTGTTTGGACATGGTGCAGATCATATACAGACCAGCGGCCTTGGCCTCGCACGGGATGGTCGCGGGATCGGGACGGCGCCATTTGGCGATGTCCAGCTTGGCGCCTTTCATCTTGGCATCGCCGTAATAGTTGCCCCATTCCCATGCAGCCACGGCCATGCGGACCGGGTTGCGGCGGGCGGCGACACCCATGTCTTCACCGGCGCCGCGCCACGCGATCGCACGCACATAGGCGTTGTCCCAACCATTCGCGGCCAGCACGTCATATTTGGCTTTTTCGATTTCCTCGACCGAGTAGGGGACCTCGAAATCCAGCAGGTTGGCCGACCGGCGCAGACGCTCCGAGTGCTGAACGCCCTTGAAGATCTTGCCGTCATAGGCGCGCTCGCCCTCGAATACCGACGAGGCATAATGCAGGGCATGGGTCAGGAGGTGCACTTTGGCGTCGCGCCATTCAATCAGCTTGCCATCCATCCAGATTTTACCGTCGCGGTCATCATAGCCGGCCATCGGTCGATCCTTTCAAAGTTACGGGCTTTCGGTCCCGATTTTCCGATAGTTGCGCGAATTAAGTCCACTTCGGACATAATGTTGCGCGAAATCTAGGCATCTCTAGTAATTGATTCTTGGAATGTCAACAAGACTGACATAAAATCAACTAACGACACGAAAAACGTGATCAACAAGGGTGCGCGACATGGCCGACAGCGGCACAGGACCATCCCAGCACGGCGAAAGCCTGTTGTTTCTGACGGACGAGCAGCTGCGAAAGGGCATCGAGGCAATGTTCTTTGCCTATCGGGGGTTTACTGCCGATCCCGATCGTATTCTGGAACAGCATGGCTATGGCCGCGCCCATCATCGGGCGGTGCATTTTATCCACCGCGCGCCGGGCACGACGGTGAATAATCTGCTGACGATTTTGGGGGTGACGAAACAGTCCCTAAACCGGGTGCTGCGGTCGCTGATCGAGGATGGTCTTGTCGAAAGCCGGATCGGCAAGCGCGACAAGCGCGAGCGGCATCTTTATCTGACGCCGGCTGGTGACGCGCTGGAACAGGAACTGTCAGACGCCCAGCGTGCCCGGATGCGGGTCGCGTATCGCGCTGCCGGTCCGCAGGCCGTTTCAGGGTTTTGGCAAGTGCTTGAGGCAATGATGGACCCGGAAATGCGCCGCCAATACACCACCATCCGGGACAACACCCAATGAGCGCCCCTCAGGACGTGCATCTGCTGATCGTCGATGACGATGAACGCATTCGGGTGCTGTTGCAGAAATATCTGGTGCGCAATGGTTTCCTTGTCAGCGCCGCCCGTGACGCCGCCCATGCCCGGCGGTTGCTTGGTGGGCTAGAGTTCGACCTGATCGTTCTGGATGTGATGATGCCGGACGAGGACGGCGTGACTCTGACCCGCGAGCTGCGCAAGATCATCGACACGCCAATCATGTTGCTGACGGCGCGGGGGGAAACCTCGGACCGGATCAGCGGGCTTGAGGCCGGGGCCGATGATTATCTGGCCAAACCGTTCGAACCCAAGGAACTGCTGCTGCGGATCAACGCCATTCTGCGCCGAATCCCGCATGTGCCCGAACCCGTGGGCGGGCCGAAAGTGCTGCATCTGGGGGCGGTGCGCTATGACGTGGACCGGGGCGAGCTGTGGCAAGGCGATGCGCCCATTCGCCTGACCGCGACCGAGGCGCAACTGATGCGCATCTTCTCGGCCAATCCGGGCGAGGCCGTGACCCGGACCCGTCTGGTCGAGGAACTGGGCCGCGATGACGGGCAGGCTCAGGAACGGGCGGTGGATGTTCAGATCACCCGCCTGCGCCGCAAGATCGAAACAGACCCTAAACAACCGCGATACCTGCAAACTGTGCGTGGCGCGGGCTACATGTTGCAGCCGGATTAGAGACAATGACAACCGCTCTGATCTCGCATCCTGACTGTCTGAACCACCTGACCCCGCCGGGTCATCCCGAACGGGTGGCGCGTCTTGAGACGATCCTGAAAAGGCTCGATTCCGCCGAGTTCGAGCCGCTTTTGCGGGTTGATGCGCCACTGGCGGAGGAACGTGAAATCCTCAGATGCCACGCGCCTGACTATCTGACGCGGATCAAGGCGGCGGTGCCCGAAACCGGCTTTGCGCCGCTGGACGCCGATACATTCATCTCGCCCGGGTCGTTCACCGCGGCCCTGCGCGCCATTGGCGGCAATCTGCGGGCGGTGGACATGGTTTTGGCAGGCGAGGTGGCGAATGCGTTTGTCGCCTGTCGCCCGCCCGGCCACCATGCTGAAACCGCCGGGCAGATGGGGTTCTGTCTGTTCGGAAACGTCTCTATTGCAGCCAAATATGCCCTCGATCACCATCACCTGAATCGGGTGGCGATTGTCGATTTCGATGTGCATCACGGCAATGGCACTCAGGACCTGATGTGGAACGAAAGCCGCGTGCGGTTCGTGTCGACCCATCAATCGCCGCTTTGGCCCGGCTCGGGTGCGATGGAGGAACGCGGCGCGCATGGCAATATCCTCAACCTGCCGCTGACGCCGCGCTCGGATGGGCATGAATTGCGGATGGTGTTCGAAAATTTCGCCCTACCGCGCCTGCATGACTTTGCGCCCGAACTGGTGCTGGTGTCCGCCGGATTCGACGCGCATCGCGCCGATCCGCTGGCCGAGCTGAACTGGAATATCGAAGATTTCAAATGGGTGACCGGACAGATTTGCGATCTGGCCGATGCCCATGCCGGGGGGCGGGTGGTCTCGACTCTTGAGGGCGGATATGATCTTGAGGCACTAGCGGCCAGCACGGCAGCGCATGTCCGGGTTTTGATGGAGCGGGGATCGTGAGCGACAAACCAGTCAACGAGATGAGCTTTGAAGACGCGATGCGGGCGCTTGAGCAGGTTGTGAACCAGCTTGAGCGCGGCGACGTGCCGCTGGA
>NZ_JBFHDW010000274.1:0-3439 GCF_041584535.1 Actibacterium sp.
ATAGCTGCGCTTTTCGTTCGAAACCATTTCGATATCGGCCGAGCTAAGGTCCGTCGTCGCGGGCGCAATCAGCAGGCCATCGATATTTGTGGCCCGGATCACGTCGCGCAGCGGCGCGTCGTCCAGCAGCAGATCATAGGTGGTAAAATCGCGCTGATCGGCCTCGATCCCCAAGCCGGTCGAGGCATTCCCCTGCGGATCAAGGTCGACGATCAGCACGGTCAGCCCTTCGGCCACCAGCGCCGCGGCCAGATTGATCGCGGTCGTGGTTTTGCCCACCCCGCCCTTCTGGTTCGCGACAGCAATGATTTTCGGGCCAATCGGCCGGGTAGGATCAGACATGCGCAAGCTCTCGAATGGCCAGAATAATGGCGTTTGAATCGGTAGTGCTGGGAAGTTTTTGAACTGTGAACCGCCAGTTTGCAACTGCTTCCGCGATCTCTTTGTCGTGGTTAGCACCTTTCAGGAAAAGCGCCACGCCATCAGGCGAAAGATGGCGATTCGCAAATTCCAGCAGCAAATCCAGCGCCGCCAGCGCCCGCGCTGACAGCACATCGGCATTTAGCGGCGGAACATCCTCGATTCGGGCGGCGATGACAGTGGCATTTGCGCCGGTCTCGCGCGCGACGGTGCGCAGGAAGGTTGCCTTGCGTTGATCGCTTTCGACCAGCGTGATCTGCATTTGCGGCGCGAATTCCAGCGCCAGAATGGCAACCACCATCCCCGGAAAACCGCCGCCGCTGCCCAGATCAACCCAATGCGCGGCATTTGGCGCCAGTTGGAAAATCTGTGCGGAATCGATGAAATGCCGGGTCCAGGCGTCGGCCAGCGTGGATTTGGCGACCAGATTGATCGCCGGATTCCACTTGTTCAGCAGGGCCTCATAGGTTTTCAGGTGCTGCAATGTTTCACGTGAAACATTCAGCCCGGCAAGATCGGTCATGCGGTTTTTCGCCCCCGCTGGCGAATTTTGCTCAGCAACAAGGTCAGCGCCGCTGGCGTCATCCCGTCAACGCGCCCCGCCTGCCCCAAGGTCGCCGGGCGCACGCGGGTCAGTTTCAGGCGCAGCTCGTTCGACAGGCCTTGCAGGTTCGTATAATCGAAATCGCCGGGAATGATCTGGGCCTCGTCGCGCTTCATCGCGGCGACATCCATTTCCTGACGCTTGATATAGTTCGAATACAACGCATCGCGGGCGATCTGATCGCGGATTTCAGGCGCGACGTCCGTCAGCGCCGGTTCAAGATTGGCCACCTGATCAAAGCTGACATCGGGGAACGACAGCAGGTCAAAGCCCGACCGGCGGGTGCCATCGGCGCTGATCTTGATGCCCGAGTCGGTGATCTGTTTCGGGGTCAACGACATCGCGTCCAGAATTTCGCGGGCCTGACCGATGGCCTCCATCTTGTCGCCAAAGGCGCGGCGGCGGGCCTCGCCGACGCAGCCCAGATCCAGCCCCATCGGCGTCAGGCGCTGGTCGGCATTGTCGGCGCGCAGGCTCAGGCGGAACTCGGCGCGCGAGGTGAACATGCGGTAAGGTTCGGTCACGCCGCGGGTCACCAGATCGTCGATCATCACGCCGATATAGCTGTCTGTGCGGCTGAAAAGCACCGGATCGCGACCCAAAGCGGACAGGCCGGCATTCAGGCCAGCGACCATCCCTTGCGCGGCGGCCTCCTCATATCCTGTGGTTCCGTTGATCTGACCCGCAAGATATAGTCCCGGAACGTCCTTAACGCCCAGCGTCGAGGCCAGCGCGCGCGGATCGACATAGTCGTATTCGATGGCGTAACCCGGTTGCAGGATCACCGCCTGCTCAAGCCCGGCGATCGAGTGCACATAGTCGTGCTGAACGTCCTCGGGCAGCGAGGTCGAGATGCCGTTCGGATAGACCGTGTGATCGTCCAGCCCTTCGGGCTCAAGGAAAATCTGGTGCGAATCCTTATCGGCAAAGCGCACGACCTTGTCTTCGATCGACGGGCAATAGCGCGGACCGACACCTTCGATATGGCCGCCATACATCGCCGAGCGCTCAAGGTTGTCGCGGATGATCTGGTGGGTTTTCGTGTTGGTGTGGGTGATGCCACAGGACACCTGCCGCACGAAAGGCGTCTTGTTCAGGAAGGAAAACAGCACCGGTTCTTCATCGCCGGGCTGCGCGCCAAGACTGTCCCAATCAATCGTGCGGCCATCCAGTCGTGGCGGCGTGCCGGTTTTCAGACGGCCCAGCGGCAGGCCGAAACCGTCGATCCGCTCGGCCAGCTTGACCGACGGCTTGTCGCCCATCCGGCCGCCGGGGCGTTTGACGTCACCGATATGGATGACGCCACGCAGGAAAGTGCCGGTGGTCAGCACGACCGAGGCGGCGCTCAGTTCAGACCCATCGGCCAGAACCACGCCAGCAACAGCATCGCCGCGCATCATCAGATCGGTGGCTTCACCCTCAACCACAGTCAGGCCTGGGGTTGCGGCGATAAAGGCCTGCATGGTTTCGCGATAAATCTTGCGGTCCGCTTGGGTGCGCGGCCCCTGCACCGCAGGCCCTTTGCGGCGGTTCAACAGCCGGAACTGGATGCCGGCGCGGTCGGCGACCTGCCCCATCAGCCCGTCCATTGCATCAACTTCGCGCACCAGATGACCCTTGCCCAAGCCGCCAATCGCCGGATTGCAGGACATGACACCTATGCCATCGCGGCGCAGCGTTACCAGTGCGGTGCGCGCACCAAGGCGCGCCGCCGCATGGGCCGCGTCGGCGCCGGCATGACCGCCGCCAATTACCACAACATCAAAGTCGAGATGTTTCACGTGAAACACTCCTTACTTGCCAAGGCAGAAGCTGGCGAAAATCTCATCGAGAATATGTTCGACATCGACCCGACCCACGAGGGAATCAAGCGCCCGAATTGCGGTTCTCAGGTCTTCGGCGGCCAGCTCTGCACAGTCCGGGCCACGTAATACCTGATTCCGCGCCGCAGAAATAGAGGTCAGCGCATGAACAATCGCCAGCCTGTGGCGTTCGCGCGTCGCGGTGGCGGCGCGGGCAGCGCGGGTTTCAAGCCGGCTGGTGATTTGCGCGATCAATTCAGCCACGCCTTCACCGGTTTTTCCCGACACCGCAGGGCCGTCGCCATGGGCAAGATCGGCCTTGCCGTGCAGCACGATGTCATCAACATCCGGCGTCAGCCCAAGGGTCGAGCCGTTGGAATCCAACAGGAAAACCCGCAGATCGGCGGCGCTGGCACGTTCCTTGGCGCGGTCGATGCCGATGCCTTCGACAACGTCGTCGGTATCGCGCAGACCGGCGGTGTCCAACACCGTTACCGGCAGGCCGTGCAGGTCCATCCGCACCTCGATCACGTCGCGGGTGGTGCCCGCAAATTCCGAAGTAATCGCCGCCTCGCGCCCGACCAGCGCGTTCAGCAAGGTCGATTTTCCGGCG
>NZ_JBFHDW010000275.1:0-3404 GCF_041584535.1 Actibacterium sp.
CGGCGCAACCGTGGAAAACGCGGTGCGCGGGCTGGCGCAGTTCGATCTGGATTTCCTGACCGTGCACGGCGACCCCTATGTGGTGCGCGCCGCGAAAGAGGGCGCTGCGGGCAAGGATATGAAAATTCTGGCGGTGACGATCCTGACCTCGCTGGATCGGGCCGATCTGGACGGGGCGCTGATCAAGCCCGGCGCGGTGGCCGATCTGGTGCAGGAACGCGCCGCCAACGCGTTCGAAGCCGGGGCCGATGGCGTGATCGCCAGCCCGCAAGAGGCCGCCTTGATCCGCGCCCTGCCGCAGTCCGCAGGCAAGCTGATCGTTACCCCGGGCGTGCGTCCGGCGGGGGCGGCGCTGGGGGATCAGAAACGGGTCGCCACCCCGGCCCGCGCGATTGCCGACGGCGCCGATCATATCGTGGTTGGCCGCCCGATTTGGCAGGACCCCGACCCGCGCCGCGCAGCGATGGCAATTCAGGCCGAGCTTGGCACGGCCTGAATCTTAGCGACGTAATTAATAGCCGACGGTAAAAACCTGCCCTTTATGGCTGCGGGTCTCGGCTTCGTTGGCAAAGGCGACGGCATAGTCTTCGGCGCTGATCCAGCTTTTCCCGTTTGCATCGCTCAGCAAAGTGGTGCCGCCAACGCGGAATTCCACCGTGCGATCACCCGGAGCGATCTCGGCGGACGGGGCCAGATAGGTCCAATCAAGCCCCTCTTTCTCCAGCGCATCTTTCATCCCGCGCACCCCAAGGGCCTCGGGCTTGATCTCGGGCGGCAGCAAATCCATCACCGGCGAACCATCAGGCAGCGACAGCGTGCCGGCACCGCCGACCATCAGAATCGGCAGGCCGGTTTCCTTGCCAGCGGCGGCCAATGCCGCACCAAACGCAGCCGCATCGGCAGTGGCGTCGCCACTATTGCGGGGCGAGGTGGCCGACAGGATCAGCTCGGCCCCCGAAGCTTTGACCGCAGCCACGACCGCATCGGCATCGGCGGCATTCAGGGTCACGGCGGTAACACCGGGCAGCGCCGCGATTTTCTCGGGACTACGTGCAGCAGCCGTCACCTGATGACCCCGCGCTGACAGTTCGGCCAGAATTCGGGTGCCAATCATACCGCTGGCCCCGATCAGGAAAAATTTCATAGGTCTTGCTCCATTAAGTTACTATTGATAACCTAATAGTGCTTTGAAACTATCTCGGTAATACGGATCTTGAGGTCTTATAGTTACCCAAAGGGAACCGAACTTGCCCGCTCGCCGCGCCACGAACCATGCTTGCCCCATCCGCGATGTGCTTGACCGCATCGGCGACGCATGGAGCCTTCTGGTGATGATCGAACTGCAAAAGGGACCGTGCAGGTTCAATGCCCTGCGCCGCGTTATCGGCGACATCTCGCAGCGGATGCTATCGGTCACCCTGCGCCATCTTGAGCGGGATGGGCTGGTCACGCGCACGGTTCTGCCGCTGGCGCCGCCGCAAGTGGAATATGCCCTGACCCCACTGGGTCAAAGCCTGATCGACTGTATCGAGCCGGTGACTCATTGGGCGCGCGGCAATCAACAGCAAGTTCGGGCGGCGCGCACGGCTTATGACGCCCGCTCCGAAGAGTTCAGCTAAGCTTAGTTGTCGTTAATGTCGTGATCGAACACCTTGGGGGCGCTGCCGCGCAGCCCGAAGACTTTGCGCATCACCGCCCATGCCACCAGCGACGCCGCCGCGAACAGAAGCAAAAGCTGGGGCAGGCTTAGCCCCGCCACCAGCGCCACGACGATTCCCGTGACCACCGCCCCGGCGGCAAAGCCCAGAAACACATAGCCCGGCGCAAACAGTTCCAGAATCACCAGAACCACCGCCGCCGCCATCCACAGCCACCATTCGGACCACATCAGCCGCGCCCTTTCAGCATCTTGAAGGCATCGCCAAACGCCTCAAGCGCCTGTGCGGGCACCACGATGGTCTGCTTGCCCGCGCCCTGCCCGACAGCAGTCAGCGCCTCGACCTGTTTCAGTGCCACCTGATATTGCGCTGCCTCGATACCGTGTTCGGCGATGGCCTTGGCCACAACTTCGGTCGCATAGGCCTCGGCCTCGGCGGTGACGCGGCGGGCCTTGGCGGCCTGTTCGGCGGCATAAAGGTCGGCATCGGCGGACAATTCGACCGAGCGCTTGCGCCCCTCGGCCTCGGTCACCTGCGCCCGGCGGGCGCGTTCGGCGTTCAACTGTTGCAGCATCGCGTCGCGGGTTTGTTGATCCAGATTCACATCCAGAATTTCCGCCCGCGTCACTTCGATCCCCCATGCGTCGACCGCATCCTCGACCGATTCCTTGATCGTCAGGATCAGTTGCGAGCGATTGGCCTGCACCTCGTCCAGATCCATCTTGCCGATCTCGGCCCGAACGATCCCGGCGACGGTGGTGGCAATTGCCGCGTCGACGTCGCGAATGCGGTAAACCGTCTTTTCCGGCTCGGTGATCCGGTAGAATACCGAGGTATCCACCTGCACCAGCACGTTATCCTTGGTGATCGCGTCTTGGCTGGCCGTCGGCAACTGGCGTTCCAGAATCGAGATCTTATGCGCCACCCGGTCCAGAAACGGCACGATCAGGTTCAGACCCGGCCCCAGAACCGAACGCAGACGGCCAAAACGCTCGACCACGTATTTTTCCGATTGCGGCACGATCCGCACACCCCAAAAGACCACCAGAATAAGAAAGGCAGCCAGCAAAACCAGAACCAGATTGCCGCCGGTCAAATCGCTCGCGTTCATCACAACACCCTATAAGAAATACCTGTGACTAAGTTGCGCCCTGTGCGGCAAATTGCAATGGCGCGGCGGCGCCTGATTGCCGGGGCGCGAAGAATTGAGATGAAATTTCAGCCCCAACCGCTAGCCTGTGGCGGAAATCCGGTGTCCCATCATGCCCGCCCTTTGCCGCTCTTGCCTGACCGCCATCGACCCGGCGCCGCGCTGTCCGCGCTGCGGCAGTCCGCGTGTCGTGCAGCATGAAGACCTGTTCCGCCTGTCGATTGCCCATATGGATTGCGACGCCTTCTATGCCAGCGTCGAAAAGCGCGAGAACCCCGATCTGGCCGACAAGCCGGTGATTATCGGCGGCGGGCGGCGGGGCGTGGTCTCGACCGCCTGCTATGTGGCGCGGATTCGCGGGGTGCGCTCAGCCATGCCGATGTTTCAGGCGCTGAAACTATGCCCCGAGGCGGTGGTCCTGAAACCGCGCATGTCGCTTTATGCCGAGGTCTCGAAACAGGTGCGGGAGATGATGGATGCGCTGACGCCTTCGGTCGAACCACTGTCGCTGGACGAGGCGTTTCTTGATCTGACCGGCACCGAAAAGCTGCATGGCGAACCACCGGCGCTGGTGTTGGCGCGGCTTTTGACCCGGA
>NZ_JBFHDW010000276.1:0-3384 GCF_041584535.1 Actibacterium sp.
GCCCGAAACACCCAAGGTGCCGGTAATGGTTGTGTTGCCGGAAATGCCAACTGTGCCCGAAACGGTCAAGCTACCCGAAACGGTCAGCGCGCCGCTCTGGTTATCCGCGTTGCCGGCGGCAAGACCGACCGTATCGGCAGCCATTGCTGTGGTAGGTGCGATAACAATTACACCGGCGACCATCGCGGCGGCTGTTACCAGCGCCAGACTGGACGTCGATGATTTGAACCTGGTGTGTTTCACTTCGATACCCTCGTTGAAATGTACTATTTTTTAGCGCGAACAAATTGATCGCACCTCCTCACGTTGTGATAAAGCAGATGAACTTGCGCCTGTGCAACCAATTTTTTGCAAAAATTACGCGACAATTTCTATCCATTGCCATGAAACCACAGCGATCCACTAAATATGGAATGGGTCGTTTCAGATTTTCAGCCAGTTTTCCGCGTCTTGCACATTGGCTGTCGCCAGCTCTTGCGGCAGGTGTGATCTGAGGGTCTGACGGGCCTCGGGGTTGCTCAAAAAATCATCAAAAGCGATGGTGTAATAGGACCGCTGGGCCTGAATCAGGCCCGAGAACAGCGAACTATATACGGTCCCTGCCCCGGCGGCGCCGTAGACCTGATGCCATTTGCGCCGCAGCCGGGTTTTCTCGATTGCCTCGAACCGGCGGGTGATGACGATGAAGGTCGGGTCGCAGGCTTCGGCGATCTGCGGCACCATGAAGGCGCTCAGCGGATGTTTCAGCGCGATCACCGAATGACCGGCCTTGGCGGCCTCGTCCTGTTTGGCGGCCAGCCAGGGTTTGAACCAAGTGTTAAAGTTCTGCGCCGGTTGCAGCGGTTTCAGCGTCAGCTCGTCAACATGGGCGGCAAGGGCGTTGCGGAACTCGATGGATTCGTGGCTGTTCGGCGTGCGCTCATCATAGGTCATGACATGCGGCGGGCAGGTATAGGCACCCAGACGCTCGATATAACCGGTCAGCGCGGTCGAGCCCGAGCTCCATGTTCCAAGAATAATAACTGTTTTCATAACCTGCCCTGCAATACTACGACGGTCTCTGTCTAAACTGGCCCGGACCGGGCATTCAACCGTTTACAGCGACCTATACATTTTCGGCACGGCGGACTATTGGTGCCGCAGTCAAAAACCAGTGCTTTTCTTTCAAACGACGCGGATTGTTATGACAGTTGATGAAACCCTCGCTTATGCCCGCGACTGCGCAGCGGCCGGAAATATTGCCGAGGCCCGGCGGATGTACGAGCTGATCCTGAACCAGTTTCCCAACAGCACCGCCGCCAAACAGGGGCTGGCCAGCCTTGGCGTTGCCATTCCCGAACAGCGCGCGGCGCTGGCGAAGGTTCTTGAGGATCTGGACAAGAAAATCCAAACCGGGCTGGCCGCGCCGCAGATCGTGCAGATCCGCGAATTGGCGAAACAGTTCTGGCTGGAGCCGGGCGTGCAATATGCGCTGTGCCATGCCGAGGCCTATTCCGGCGATGCCGCCGCGTCGCTGACCGCGATCGAGGCTGCTTGTCGTCTGTCGCCGGAAACCGGTCGCTATCACAAGGCCCGCGCTGATCTGCTGCGCACCCATCACCGGATCGAAGACGCCATCGCCGCCTATCACCGGGCGCTGGAACTGCTGCCCGAAGACATGGGCCTGCTGAACAATCTGGGCGTCACCTATATTGCCACCCGCAATTATGCCGAGGCCATCCCCTGCTTCGAACGGATGCTCGCGATCAACCCCGCCAGCGCGCCGGCGCTGAACAATCTGGCGGTCGTGGCGCATGACTCCGCCCGTTTCGAGGACTGCATCGGCTATGCCGAGCGCGCGCTTGCCGCCGATCCCGGCTATGTGGCGGCGCTGAACAATCTGGGCAATGCCCGCATGGCGCTGTCGCGCTTTGACGAGGCGGCCGAAGCCTATGACCGGGCGCTGGTCCACGAGCCGGGCAATTTCGAAATTCGCTCGAAACTGATGCTGTGTCTGGCGCGGATCTGCGATTGGCAGGCCCTTGCCCCGCATCGCGAGATCGTCGAGCGCGAATTGAAAGGCGGCAGTCAGCCGCGCGCCCTGCCGAACCCCTGGGCGTGGCTGGGCATCTTTGACGATTCCGAAATCCACCATATCGTGTCGGTCGGCAATGCCCGTGGGTTGCGCCATCGCCCCGATCTGGGCCCGATCCCCGCGCGCCCGCGTCGCGATAAGATCAAGGTCGGGTATTTCTCGGCCGATTTCCATAACCACCCGACCACGCATCTGATCTCGGGGCTGTTCGAACAGCATGACCGGTCGCGTTTTGAGATTTCGGCCTATTCCTTTGGCCCCGACCGCGACCCCGACATCCGCGACCGCGTCCGCAAGGGCGTCGATGCCTTCCATGATGTGCGCACCCTGTCGGATATCCAGATCGCCCGTCTGGCGCGCGAGCACGGTATCGACATTGCCATCGACGTTAACGGCCACACCGCGAACAAGCGCACCGGCGTCTTTACCTATCGCGCCGCGCCGGTTCAGGTGAACTATCTGGGCTTCCCCTCGACCATGGGGATGGAGGACATGGATTACGTGCTGGCCGATGCCACGGTGATCCCCGACGAGAACAAGCGCTTTTTCACCGAGAAAGTCGCGTGGATGCCGGGCTGTTATCAGGTCAACGACAATCGCAAAGTCGTCTCAAACCCCGGCCCGTCGCGTCAGGACTGTGATCTGCCCGAGGGTGCGTTCGTGTTCTGCTGCTTCAACAGCAGCTACAAGATCACCGGCGAGGTGTTCGACATCTGGATGCGGCTGATGCGCCAGGTCGAGAACAGCGTGCTGTGGCTGTTCCGCTCGAACGATCTGGTCGATGTGCGCCTGCGCCAGCACGCCGAGGCGCGCGGCGTGTCCGGCGACCGGCTGATCTTTGCCCGCCGCGTCAGTCAGGCCGATCATCTGGCCCGCCATCGCCACGCCGATCTGTTTCTCGACACCCTGCCCTATAATGCCCACACCACCGCCAGCGATGCGCTGTGGATGGGGCTGCCGCTGGTGACGTTGCAGGGTCAGACCTTTGCCGGTCGGGTGGCGGCCAGCGCGCTGAAGGCCGTTGGCCTGCCTGAGCTGATCACCACCACCCCCGCGGATTACGAGGCGCTGGCGCTGCAACTGGCCACTGACGCCGACACCCGTGCCGCCTATGCCGCGCGGCTGATCGCCAACCGCGACACCGCCAGCCTGTTTGACACCGCGCGCTTTGCCCGCGACGCCGAGGCGCTGTTCACCCAGATGCACGAGCGCGTCCTTTCCGGCCTGCCGCCCGCGCATCTGAGCCTGTAACCGCCCGGCCCGCGCCGTTTGAAAGAGAGACCCATGAAAAACATCCTGATCACCGGCGC
>NZ_JBFHDW010000277.1:0-3379 GCF_041584535.1 Actibacterium sp.
ACCCATACCGTCGCTTATTACGACATGTATGAGCACCCCGAGAATATGCCGCCCTATGCGCTGGGTAATCTCGACTTCTGGTGGTACAACGCCGAAAAAGCAGAAAAGCTAATGGCCGCTGGCGCCATCCCGAAAAAAGGGCAGAGCAACTGATATGGGCGCCTATATCTTCAGGCGATTATTGCTGATCATCCCCACTTTGCTGGGGATCATGGTGATCAATTTCGGCCTGACCCAATTCGTGCCGGGCGGGCCGATCGAACAGATCATCGCGCAGGTTCAGGGCGAAGGCGATGTGTTTCAGGGCATCGCCGGCGGCGGTGACGTGGGCGAAACCATGGGGCAGGGCGAAGAACGCTATGCCGGGGCGCGCGGCCTGCCGCCCGAGTTTCTGGACGAGCTTGAGATCGAGATGGGCTTTGCCCGCATCACCTGTGCGCCGGGCTATGTCGGCGAGCCGACGCTGGATTCGCCCGATTGTAGCAAGGAAAAGATCGGCATCGCCGAGCGTTTCGTGATCCTGATGGGCAACTACATGCGCTTCGATTTCGGAGAAAGCTATTTCCGATCGATGTCGGTCATTGATCTGGTGCTTGAGAAAATGCCGGTCTCGATCACGCTGGGCCTGTGGTCGACGCTGATCGCCTATCTGATCTCGATCCCGCTGGGCATACGCAAGGCGGTCAAGGACGGGTCGTCGTTTGATACATGGACCAGCGGCGCGATCATCATCGGCTATGCCATTCCCGGCTTTCTGTTCGCGATCCTGCTGTTGGTGCTGTTCGCCGGTGGGTCCTATTTCAAATGGTTCCCGCTGCGTGGCCTGACCTCGGACGGCTGGGAAGACCTGAGCATGATCGGCAAGGTGGCCGATTATTTCTGGCACATCACCCTGCCGGTGGTCGCCAGCACCATCAGCAGCTTTGCCACGTTGACCCTGCTGACCAAGAATTCGTTTCTGGACGAGATCAAGAAGCAATATGTCATCACCGCCCGGGCCAAGGGCCTGAGCGAACGCCGGGTGCTGTATGGCCATGTGTTCCGCAACGCCATGCTGATCGTGATCGCGTCGTTTCCGGGCCTGTTCATCAGTGTGTTTTTTGGCTCGTCCATCATCATCGAGACGATCTTTTCGCTGGACGGTCTGGGCCGCCTGGGGTTCGAGGCCGCCGTCGCCCGCGACTATCCGATCGTGTTCGGCACGCTTTACGTATTCGGCCTGATTGGCCTGCTGGTCGGCATCCTGTCGGACCTGATGTATGTGTTCGTCGATCCGCGGATCGATTTTGAAATCCGGAGGACCTGAATATGGCCCTCTCGCCCCTCAATCAACGCCGCTGGCGCAATTTCAAACGCAACCGCCGGGCCTATTGGTCGCTGATGGTCTTTGCGCTGCTGTTCGGCCTGTCGCTGTTTGCTGAGGTTCTGGCCAACGACAAGCCGATCTTCGTGCGCTATCGCGGCGAAACCTTCGTGCCGATCTATAATTTCTATCCCGAGACCGCCTTTGGCGGTGATCTGCGGACCGAGGCGGTTTACCGCGATATCGAGGTTCAGTGCCTGATCGTCACCGGCGGGATCGAAGACTGCTGGGACACGCCCGAGGCGCTGATCGAGGATGCCGCCGACGGGGTGATCGACGGCGAAGCGATTGAAAAGGGCAAGATCCTGTGGCCGCCCATCCCCTATAGCTATTCCACCGTCAACGACATCGGCGGCACCGCGCCATCCATGCCGGACAAAGCGCATCTGCTGGGCACCGACGACACCGCGCGCGACGTGCTGGCGCGGGTGATCTACGGCTTTCGGCTGTCGATCCTGTTCACGCTGATCGTGACCTCGATTGCTTCGGTGATCGGTATCGCGGCCGGGGCGGTTCAGGGCTATTTCGGCGGCTGGGTCGATCTGATCTTTCAGCGGGTGATCGAGATCTGGTCCTCGACCCCGCAGCTTTACATCATCATCATCCTGTTCGCGATTTTGGGCCGCAGTTTCTGGCTGCTGGTGTTCCTGATGGCGCTGTTCGGCTGGCCATCGCTGGTCGGCGTGGTGCGGGCAGAATTCCTGCGAGCGCGCAATTTCGAATATGTGCGGGCGGCGCGGGCGCTGGGGGTCAGCAATACCACGATCATGTTCCGGCACATGCTGCCCAACGCGATGGTGGCGACGCTGACCATGCTGCCGTTCATCATCACCGGCACCATCGGATCGCTGGCGGCGCTGGATTTTCTGGGCTTCGGCCTGCCGTCCTCGGCCCCCAGTCTGGGCGAGCTGACCTTGCAGGCCAAACAGAACCTTCAGGCGCCGTGGCTGGGCTTTACCGCCTTTGTCACCTTCGCATTGATGCTGTCGCTGCTGGTGTTCATCTTTGAAGGCGTCCGCGACGCATTTGACCCACGGAAAACCTTTCAATGAGCGGTGTGCTAGAGGTTCAGAACCTGTCCGTCAGCTTTCGGCAGGACGGTAAGGATCACCCGGCGGTGCGCGGGGTGTCGTTCACCGTCGGCAAGGGCGAGACCGTGGCCTTGGTCGGGGAATCCGGCTCGGGCAAGTCGGTGACGGCGCTGTCTACCGTGTCGCTGCTGCCCGACAGCGCGACGATCACCGGCTCGATCACCTATGACGGGCAACAGATGGTCGGCGCCGACAAGGCGCGGCTGCGGCAGGTGCGTGGCAATGACATCAGCTTTATCTTTCAAGAGCCGATGACGTCGCTGAACCCGTTGCACACGTTGGAAAAACAGCTGAGCGAAAGCATCGAACTGCATCAGGGCCTGCGCGGCACGGCGGTGCGGGTGCGCATTCTGGATCTACTGACCAAGGTCGGCATCCGCGACCCGGAAACCCGCCTGAACGCCTATCCGCACCAGTTGTCCGGCGGTCAGCGCCAGCGGGTGATGATCGCCATGGCGCTGGCCAACGGCCCGGACCTGTTGATCGCGGACGAGCCGACAACCGCGCTGGACGTGACCATTCAGGCACAGATTCTGGACCTTCTGGCCGAGCTGAAACGGTCCGAGGACATGAGCCTGCTGTTCATCACCCATGACCTTGGCATCGTGCGCCGCATCGCCGACCGTGTCTGTGTGATGAAGGATGGCGAGATCGTCGAATCCGGCCCCACGGCCGAGATTTTCGCCAATCCCCTGCATCCCTATACGCAAATGCTGTTGGCGGCCGAGCCCTCGGGCCGGCCTGACCCGGCGCCCGAAGACGCGGTGCAGGTGGTTGAAACCCGGAACCTGCGGGTCTGGTTCCCGATCCAGCGCGGCCTGATGCGCAAGACCGTGGGCCATGTGAAAGCAGTGAACGACGCCTCGATCAGCGTGCGCGCGGGTGAGACCTTGGGCATTGTCGGCGAAAGCGGCTCGGGCAAGAC
>NZ_JBFHDW010000278.1:0-3359 GCF_041584535.1 Actibacterium sp.
GAGGGCGGCATCGCCAACATGAACTACTCGATCTCGAACACCGCCGAATACGGCGAATACGTCTCGGGGCCGCGGGTGTAGTCGCCGTACTCCGCCGTGTTCGAGACCGAATAGCGCATGTTGGCGATGCCGCCCTCATAGATCAGGTCGACGATCAGTTTCACTTCGTGCAGGCATTCGAAATAAGCCATTTCCGGGGCGTAACCGGCTTCGACCAGGGTTTCAAAGCCGCAGCGGATCAGTTCAACCAGACCGCCACACAGCACGGCCTGTTCGCCGAACAGGTCGGTTTCGCATTCTTCACGGAAGTTGGTTTCGATGACGCCCGAGCGGCCGCCGCCGATGGCCGAGCAATAGCTCAGGCCGATTTCCAGCGCTTTGCCGGTTGCGTCCTGATGCACGGCCACCAGGCAGGGCACACCGCCGCCTTTGGTGTATTCGCCGCGCACGGTGTGGCCGGGGCCTTTGGGGGCCATCATGATGACGTCGACACCGGGTTTGGGTTCGATCAGGCCGAAATGCACGTTCAGGCCGTGGGCGAACGCGATGGCGGCGCCTTCGCGCAGGTTGTCATGCACGTATTTCTTATAGGTCTCGGCCTGTAGTTCGTCGGGCATGGTGAACATGATGACGTCGCACCATGCGGCGGCTTCGGCGATACCCATCACGGTCAGGCCTTCGGCAGCGGCTTTCTTGGCCGAGGGCGAGCCATCGCGCAGCGCGACGACAAGGTTTTTGGCGCCCGAGTCGCGCAGGTTCAGCGCATGGGCGTGGCCCTGGCTGCCGTAGCCCAGGATGGCCACTTTTTTGTCTTTGATCAGGTTAATGTCGCAATCGCGATCGTAGTAAACGCGCATTGGGGCGCTCCTTGCTTTGATGTCTGGCGGCGATCATAGGCGGGAACGCGGAAGATACGAGTGATGATGCAAGAAAAATACGCTCAAAAACCTTATAGTCATTCGTGAATAAATGAAATAACGATCAAATCATGCTTGATGATCTTGACCGACGCATACTTCGCACCCTGCAGCAGGACCCGGCCATGTCGATTCCCGATCTGGCGGACCTGTTGTCGATGACCCCGGCGCGGGTGTCGCGGCGGCTGGACAAGCTGCGCGAGACCGGGGTGATGCGCGGCACCCGGGCGGTGATTGATTGGGTGGCGCTGGGCTATGCGGTCGAGGTCAGCTTGCGGGTCACGCTGGACAAGACCCAGACCCGCGCCTTTGACGATTTCATCGCCGCCGCGCGCGAGATCGCCGAGGTGATCGAGATCCAGACCTTCCTTGGCCGGGTCGATGTGCGCCTGTCGGTGATCGCCCGCGACATCGGCCATTATCAGGCCATCTATCGCAGCCGCATTCTGACCCTGCCGCATATCGCCGATATCGAGGCACTGATGCATGTGGCGCGGATCAAGTCGGACGAGACCTTGCCGGTATGATCGAGCTGGACGATATCGACCGCGGCCTGCTGCGGGTTCTGGCGCAGGATGCCAGCCAATCCGCCGGGGCGTTGGGGCGGCAATTTGGCCTGTCGCAACCGGCGACGTGGCGGCGGATCCGGCGGCTGGAGCAGGCCGGGGTGATCGCGGGGCGCAAGCTGGATCTGGATGCGGAAAAGCTGGGCTTTGGCGTGACGGTGTTTCTGGGGGTCAAGCTGGCCGCCAAGGGCCGGATCAGCCTTGAGGATTTCGAACGCGCCGTCACCGCCATCCCCGAGGTGCAAACGGTCGAGCATGTGCTGGGCCTGTATGATTACCGCCTGCGGGTGGTGGCGCGCGACATCGCCGATTTCGAACGCGTGCTGCGGCGCCGGATCATGACCCTGCCGGGGGCGGGCAATGTCGAGGCCAACGTGCTGTTGTCCGAGGAACGCCGCCCCGGCCCGTTGGGTTAACGCATTCCCAGACCGGCTTTCATCAGCGTCTTGCGCACCGGCGCCACCGAATACAGCGCATTCAGCGCCCCGGCTCGCATGTCGCGCAGCCCCTGCGCGCCCATCATCGACGCGCGGTTCAGTAGGTCGATACCGGTCACCCGCGCCTTGACCTCGGGCCATCGGCGGCGGTTGTAGGTCTCCAGCATCTTGCGGCTGCCCAGACCGGCGCGGTCGGCCTGCGCCAGTTCCAAGAGGATACGCAGGTCGCCAAGGCTCATGTTCAGACCCTGCGCGCCGATCGGCGGCACCACATGGGCGGCCTCGGCGATCAGGGCGGTGCGCTCGGCATAAAAGCGGTCGGCGATCTGGCTGATGATCGGCCAGACGCTGCGCGGGGTGACCAGTTTCAGCGGGCCATAAAGGCCGGCCGAGCGGGCGTTCATCTGGGCCTCGAACTCGGCTTCGGGCAGGGCGGCAAGGCGCAGAACCTCGGGGCCGCGCTCCATCCAGACGATGGCCGAGCATGGCTGATCATCGCGATCCGGCAGCGGCACCAGTGTGAACGGTCCGCCGGACCGGTGCACCTCGGTCGAGACATTACCATGCGGGCCGGGATGGGTGACGGCGAAGGCCAGCGCCTTTTGCCCATAGCGCAGGGTCTTGACCGGAATCCCCACCGCCTGACGCACTGGCGAATTGCGCCCGTCAGCAGCGATCAGCAACCGGGCCGAAACGCGGCTGCCATCGCTGAGGGTCACCAAAGCCTCGGTCGCGCGGGTCAGCACCGATTGCGTGGCGACGCCGGGGCGGAAATCGACATTGGGAAGGTCGGTCAGCCGGGCCACCATCTCGCGTCGCAGCAGCCAGTTCGGCAAGTTCCAGCCAAACGGCAGGTCGGAGATATCGGCGGCGTTGAAATCCTTGACGATGCGCGGGTCGGGCTGGGCACCACCGGCATCAACGATGCGCATGATCTGCAGGTCAGCGGCATGCGGCGCCAGACGATCCCACAACCCGGCATCTTGCAGCACCTTGATCGACGGCTGCAGGAATGCGGTGGTGCGCATATCGGCCCCGGCGGCATCGCCATCGGTGATGGGCGGGGCAGGATCGACGCAAATCACGTTGAACCCGGCGCTGCCAAAGGCCGCGGCCGCGGTCAGGCCAGCCACGCCGCCGCCAGAAATCAGAATATCGGTGCTGATACGGTTCATGCCTTGCCCTCCGGCCCCAAGAGATAGGCGTATTCGCGCCGGGGGGCCAGAGGACAATGCGTCGCGCGCTTAGCCGCGGGTCACGGCCAGCAGCAGCACCATGATCGCCGGGACTGCGGCCAGCGCCGGCACATACAGGCCCGGCACGCCCCATTGCAGGATGCTGAACGCCCATAGCGCCACAGCCACCACGACCAGAGTGAAAATCCGGGCGACGGTGCTGGTCAGGATCAGCCGGACAAGCGCCATCAGAGGGTCGCTGCC
>NZ_JBFHDW010000279.1:0-3356 GCF_041584535.1 Actibacterium sp.
AACGTCCGAGGCCACCAGGAACCGCAACGTGCCATCGCGGAACCCATCCAGGGTTTTCGTCCGGTGGCTCTGGTCCAGATCTCCGTGGATCGGCGAGGCGTCATAGCCGTATTTTTTCAGGCTTTTGGCGGTGATATCCACATCGACCTTACGGTTGCAGAAGATGATGGCGTTCTTGCACTTTTCACCCTCTTGTTCGATCAGAGCGCGCAGAAGGGTGCGTTTTTCGCTGCCTTCGCGGTCACGACGCGAGGGTTTCATCATCACCACGCCCTGCGTGATGGTTTCCGAGGTGGTGGCCTGACGGGCAACCTCGATACGCTCAGGCGCGGACAGGAAGGTGTTGGTGATCCGCTCGATCTCGGGCGCCATGGTGGCGCTGAAGAACAGGGTCTGGCGGGTGAAGGGCGTCAGTTGGAAGATGCGTTCGATATCGGGGATAAAGCCCATGTCGAGCATCCGGTCGGCCTCGTCCACCACCATGATCTGAACGCCGGTCAGCAAAAGCTTGCCGCGCTCGAAATGGTCCAGCAGGCGGCCCGGCGTGGCGATCAGAACATCGACGCCGCGGTCGATCAGCGCGTCCTGTTCCTTGAACGAAACGCCGCCGATCAGCAGCGCCTTGGTCAGCTTGGTGTTCTTGGCGTAGATGTCAAAGTTCTCGGCCACCTGCGCCGCCAGTTCGCGGGTCGGGGCCAGAACAAGGCTGCGCGGCATCCGGGCGCGGGCGCGGCCCTTGGACAGCAGGGTGATCATCGGCAGCGTAAAGCTGGCGGTCTTGCCGGTGCCGGTCTGGGCGATGCCCAGAACGTCGCGGCCATTCAGGGCGTGCGGGATTGCACCGGCCTGAATAGGGGTCGGGGTTTCATAGCCGGCATCGTAAACAGCGGCGAGAACTTTGGGATCAAGTCCCAAGTCGGAAAATTTGGTCATATAGGCCCTATAGGGTTAAAGCGGCGATTGAGTGGCCGCAATTCCGCGCGGCCCGACCGGCCAAATTGCCAGTCTTTCATATGTGCAGCTTCCTTATGCCAAGCCCCGGCAACAGTCAAGTTTTGCGGGAATTTGGAAGGCGTGCCGACTAAACCCGCATAAACCCCCGGTATAGGAATTTCGAATAACCGTCCGGTCTATTGCGAACAGGGTTGATGACGGGGCAGGTGGGATCAGCAAGACCGCGGCGGCGTTATCGAATTGGCTGATCCGGGGCGGTTATTAACCCGCCGTCTCGGACCGTCAGGACCGATCCGCACCCATGGTTTTGCGCTGTTTTGTAAGGTCGCGACCTTACTGCCTTACCGCCCGACTGCCCGTTTGGGCGGTGTCCCCGGCCAGCCATGCCCTTGGCTGGTCATCCCTCCGCCCCGGTTCCCCAACCGGGGCGGTTTTTCAGGGCAGGGACAGCGAGTGGAAAAAACTGTCTACCGCCGGGGTGGTGATCGGATTGCTGCCTAAGGTGCTGTTGATCTCGGCATGAGACAGGTCGACGGGCAGAACCTGAGCCGCGCCGCCCGTGTCGTGCACGCTGTCGGCGAATTTCCGGGCCTCGGGGCACGAGGTCTCGCGCTGGCTTGAGCAGATCAGGAAGAACTGGCCGCTGGGGGCGCTCAGGCGGTGCCGGGGGCTGAGGGCGATCCACAGCTCGGGGTCTTCGCCAAAGGCCCGCACGGCATAGCGCGGCGGATCGGGCGGGGCCAGCAGCGACGGCACATCCAGTGCGGCCGAGTCCAGCAGAACCGTGCCGCGCCACGGCGCCAGCCCGGCCTTGGCCTGAAGTGCGCGGTCGGCGGCGATCAGGGCCGCCAGATGCGCCCCGGCGGAATGGCCCATCAGCACCAGTTGCGCCGGATCGCCGCCCCATTGCGCCGCATGGTCCTGAACGAATTTCAGCGCGCTTGCCACGTCACTGGCCTGAACCGCAACCGGAGCGTCTGGCAACATGCGGTAATTCACCGAGACGAACACATAACCCAAAGCGCCCCAATGCGCCTGTTTCTCTTCCCAGACCCGGTCGTTGGTCTTGTCTCCGATGATCCAGCCGCCGCCATGCACCATGACCAGAACAGGGGATTGGGCCGACAGAGTGTCGGGCAGATAGACATCCACCGCCTGATCCGCGTCGGGACCATAGGAGAGATCGGACAGCACGCGCGGCTCGGCGAACGCGGGCCGCAGCAGCAGGGTGGCACAGGCAACAATCAGGCACAGCAGGCGCATAGGGGGTCCTTTCGGCGGGCTAAGGGTGGAACGCCCGCCGGGCCGGTTTCCGTCGCGGATCAGACCTGCATTTCCTTAGTGGCGCTCAGCGTCAGTTCGGGGTGATCGCGGGCGATGCGATCGATGTCCCATTGCAGCCGGGTCATGTAGACCAGATCGCCGTCGTTATCATACGAGATGTGCTGCTTGTTGGCCTTCACGAACGCCTCCACCGCATCCTTGGGGCCGGTGATCCAGCGGGCGCTGGTGAATTGCGTTGGCTCGAACCGCACCGGCAATCCGTATTCCAGCTCGATCCGGCTGGCCAGAACCTCGAATTGCAAGGCGCCGACAACGCCGACCACAAAGCCCGAGCCCATCATCGGCTTGAACACCTTGGCGGCGCCTTCTTCGGCGAATTGCATCAGCGCCTTGTCCAGATGCTTGGCCTTCATCGGGTCGCCCGCGCGGCAGTTTTTCAGCAATTCCGGCGCGAAGGACGGGATGCCGGTCACGCGGATAGATTCCCCTTCGGTCAGGGTGTCGCCGATGCGCAACTGGCCGTGGTTGGGGATGCCGATGATATCGCCGGCCCAGGCCTCTTCCGCCAGTTCGCGGTCGGCGGCCAGAAACAGCACCGGGTTGGAAATCGCCATCGGTTTCTTGCTGCGCACATGGGTCAGCTTCATGCCGCGCTGGAAATGCCCCGAGGCCAGACGCACAAAGGCCACCCGGTCGCGGTGCTTGGGGTCCATGTTGGCCTGAACCTTAAAGACAAAGCCGGTGACCTTGTCCTCTTCGGGGGCGATCTTGCGCGGTTCGGCGGCCTGAATTTGCGGCTCGGGGCCGTAGGTGGCGATGCCGTCCATCAGTTCCTTGACGCCGAAACTGTTGATGGCGCTGCCGAACCAGATCGGGGTCATGTGACCTTCCAGAACCGATTGCCGGTCCAGAGCGGGCAGCAATTCCCGCGCCATTTCAATATCTTCGCGCAGTTTTGCCAGAAGATGCGCCGGGATGTGCTGTTCCAGCAGCGGATCGTCCAGACCTTCGATCTTGATCGATTCCGCCACCTTGTTGCGGTCGGCGCGGTCCATCAGATCCAGCCGGTCGCGCAGCACGTCGTAGCAGCCGATGAAATCGCGGCCGCGGCCGATGGG
>NZ_JBFHDW010000280.1:0-3350 GCF_041584535.1 Actibacterium sp.
GACGCCTTTCTGACCCTGCCCTATTTCGATCATATGCACCGCTATCTGCCCGCGCTGTTCAAGCGCGACGGCTGGCAGATCGCATTGGTCGATGTCAGTCACCGCGAGCGGCAATCGGGCCGGTCGAATTATTCCAACCTGCAACGCGGGCTGGTCGGCATTTATGACCTGATCGGCGTCGCATGGCTGATCCGCCGCCGTAAAAAGGCGCGCCCGACCGAGGTAACGCCGAATGCTTGAGACCCTGTATTCGTGGCTGCATGTCGATAGCTTTCAGGAATTCGTCTGGGTCATCATCGGCCTTGGCGGGCAATTGCTGTTCACCGCACGCTTTCTGGTGCAGTGGATCGCGTCCGAGCGCGTCGGGCGCTCGATCGTGCCGCTGGCGTTTTGGTATTTCTCGCTGGGCGGCGGCATCGTTCTGTTCGCCTATGCCGTCTATCGCCGCGACCCGGTGTTCATTCTGGGTCAGTCGATGGGCCTGACCATCTATCTGCGGAACCTCTGGCTGATTTACGCCGAAAAACGCCGCGAAGCCTGACAAACCGTTAAGATTTTCACAAAGCGCCCCTGTGCCGCCATAATCCGGCAAGGCCGGGTTAACACCGTGTGACCATCCTCACTTTCATGCGCAGGGGTGCGTGGAAAGGGTGGTTCGGGTGGCCTATTTCACCTTGGTCGGCGTCGTTTCGGACGATGCCCTTGCATCGCCTATGACGGCGGTGCGGATGGATGCCGTTGCCGGTCAGCTTGTCCTGACCGACAGCGACAGCGGACAGCGTGTGACCTTCGCGTTGTCCCAAGGGGCGGCGGCCGAGCTGGACACGGCTGCCGCCTATCCGCCCAATCCGGGCGCGCTGACCAGCGCCGTTCTGGGCGGGCGGATCGTGATGCTGGGGCAAGACGATCTGGCGGCGGTTCTGACCGGGGACGAGGCCGACAGCCTGACCCTGTATTCGCACCGCTCGGGTCAGGAAAGCGACCGTGTCGAGGCCGTAGCGACCAATCAGGGCCCCAGCACCTATCTGTATCTCGCCGATCCGAACGCAAGCGGGGTCAGTGCCTATGAGGTGATGACCGACGGCAGCCTGCGCCTGATCGAAGCCGAGGCCGACAGCGCCGCCACCTATGCCACCGGGATCAGCAGCCTTGCGCAGGCCTCGACCGCGGGCGGGCAATACCTGATCGCCGCCTCCACCGCCGAGGATGGCCTGACCGTCTATAAGATCAACAGCAACGGCAGCCTGACCGCCATTGACGCGCTGGGGGCCGGGGATGCCTTGCCGATCAACGACCCGCAGGCGTTGGAAGTGGTCCAGATGAACGGCCAGACCTTTGTGATCGCCGCCGCCTCGGGCAGTTCCAGCCTGACGGTTCTGGCGCTTGGCGACGATGGCAGCCTGACCGCCGTCGATCAGGTGATGGATGACCTGACCACCCGCTTTGCCGGGGTGTCGGTTCTGGAAAGCATCACCGTCGATGGCCGGGTTTTCGTGTTTGCCGCCGGGATGGATGACGGGATTTCTCTGTTCACACTGCTGCCAGACGGGCGGCTGTTGCTGCTGGAAACCGTCTGCGACAGCGCCCAAACCGGGCTGAGCAATGTCACCGAATTGTCGGTCGAACTGGTAGGCGACGAAGTGCAGCTTTTCGTGACCTCAGGGGCCGAGGCCGGGATCACGCAATTCACCATCACCCCCGGCCCGCTGGGTGACATCGTGCTGGGCACCGGCGCAACCCTGAACGGCAGCGCCGGCAATGACATCCTGTGCGCCAGCAAGATCGCGACCCAGATCAGCGGCGGCGCGGGCGATGATATCCTGATTGATGGCGACGGCACCGACACTTTGATCGGCGGCGCGGGCGCGGATATTTTCGTGCTGTCCGCCGATGGCGTGAATGACACGATCGTCGATTTCCAGCTTGGCGTTGACCGGCTGGACCTGTCCGGAATGGGCATGACCTATGACATCTCGGAAATCGACATAACCGCCACCGCCAGCGGCGCTATTTTGACGATTCACGGTGAAACAGTGACTGTTTTCAGCGCCGATGGCCTGTCGCTTGACCCCGAGGATTTCACCTCGTCCGATCTGGTGAATGTCTCGCGGGTCGATGTGACCCCACCTGTTGAACCGCCACCGCCCGAGCCGGGGATCATCACCGGCACCGACGCGGGCGAGACCCTGATCGGCGGTGATCAAGGCGATACGATCTATGGTCTGGGCGGGGATGACACGCTGATGGGTGGCGCCGGGAACGACACCCTGATCGGCGGCGCGGGCGGGGATGTGTTGATTGGTGGCGACGGGATCGACATCGCCTCATACGAGGACAGCACCGCCGCGATCCGAATTCAGCTGACCGCGCTCAGCCGCAACAGCGGCGATGCCGCCGGGGATAGTTTCACGGGGATCGAGGTGTTCTGCGGCTCGGCCTTTAACGACACGATTTCCGGCGACCGTGCCCGAAACACGCTGATTGGCGGCGCGGGCAACGACAAGCTGAAAGGCGGTGGTGGCAACGATGTGCTGGACGGTGGCGACGGCAAGGACAACCTGAATGGCAGCAGCGGCAATGACGACATTTTCGGCGGCGCGGGCAATGACACCCTGATCGGGAACGGCGGCACGGACATGTGCGCGGGCGGTGACGGCAATGACAAGGTCGACGGCGGCAAGGGCAATGACACCCTGTTCGGTGACGACGGCGACGATACCCTGATCGGCAATACCGGCAACGACATTCTGACCGGCGGTGCAGGCGCGGATGTGTTTCAGTTCAAGACCCTGTCCGCCAATGAGACCGACATCATCACCGATTTCCAGCCTGGTCTGGACACGATCCAACTGATCGGTGCGACCTCTTATGATCAGGTCGTGCTAAGCGAAATCTGGCATGACGGCGCGATTGCGGTGGAACTGACGGTCGATGGCCAGACCATCATCCTCGACTCTCTCCGTCTGGATGTGTTCGGTTATGGCGATATTGCGCTGGGTTAGAGCCGCTTAGTAATCGCGCTCGAAAAACACGCCAAGGCTGGTTTTCCCGGTGGTATCGACCCCGCCCTTGACGGTGATCTGCGGCGTCAGGTCGAGGTTCAGGTTGATCTCGGTATCGCCGTTGCTGTCCACGACCACGTCGGAATACAGGTTATCCGACAGGTATTTCCCCAGACGAACCTGCGTCGTTCCGGCCTCGTCGGTGGTGACATCCAGATCGTCCAACCCGAAATTCCGCCGCAGGGTTTCGATAATTCCACCATCGCTGCGCCCGGTCAGGACCGCGACCGCACTGGCCATCTGCGCGGCCTGAAAGGCGCTGAGCGTGGTGATGCTGCGCCCGAACAA
>NZ_JBFHDW010000281.1:0-3344 GCF_041584535.1 Actibacterium sp.
CCCATATCATCCGGGTAAAGCGGCGCGAAATTCGACTGACCGGCCTCGGTGATCTGGACCACGCGCCGGGCCAGCGCCTCGGCCCCGGCGCTGCCATCGGCCCAATGGGTGCAGCGGATCGCCTCGGTGCCCATCGCGCGCACATAATCGTCCACCACTGCCAACTCGGCCTTGGTGTCGTCGGTGAACTGGTTGACCGCCACCACAACCGGCACGCCAAAGGATTTCAGGTTCTCGATATGCCGCCCCAGATTGGCGCAGCCCTTTTGCACCGCCGCAATATTCTCGGCCCCCAGCTCGGCGCGCGCCACGCCGCCGTTCATTTTCAGCGCCCGCACCGTCGCCACCAGCACCGCAACTGCGGGCGTCAGGCCAGCCTTGCGGCATTTGATATTCATGAATTTTTCCGCGCCCAGATCGGCGCCGAACCCGGCCTCGGTCACCACGTAATCCGCCAGTTTCAGCGCGGTCGTGGTGGCGATGACCGAATTGCAGCCATGGGCGATATTGGCGAACGGGCCGCCATGCACGAAGGCGGGTGTGTGTTCCAGCGTCTGCACCAGATTGGGTTGCATCGCCTCGCGCAGCAGCACCGTCATCGCGCCATCGGCCTTGATCTGGCGACAGGTGACGGGCTCGCGGTCGGGGGTGTAGCCGATGATGATGTCGCCCAGCCGCTGATGCAGGTCGTCAAGATCGCGGGCAAGGCACAGGATCGCCATAACCTCGGACGCGACGGTGATGTCGAACCCGGTCTGCCGGGGCGAGCCATTGGCCACCCCGCCCAGCGAGGTCACCACATCGCGCAGCGACCGGTCGTTCATGTCCATCACCCGCCGCCACGTCACCCGGCGCTGGTCGATGCCCAACTCGTTGCCCCAATAGATGTGGTTGTCGATCATCGCACTCAGCAGGTTGTGGGCGCTGGTGACGGCGTGGAAATCGCCGGTGAAATGCAGGTTGATTTCCTCCATCGGCACCACTTGGGCATAGCCGCCGCCCGCAGCGCCCCCCTTCATCCCAAAGCACGGGCCTAATGATGGTTCGCGGATACAGATCGCCGCGCGCTTGCCGATCCGGGTCAGCGCATCACCAAGGCCAACCGTTGTTGTGGTCTTGCCCTCACCCGCCGGGGTCGGATTGACGGCGGTGACAAGGATCAGCTTGCCCATGGGCCGGTCGCCAAGTCCGGCGATGAAATCGGCGTTCAGCTTGGCCTTGTCATGGCCATGTGGCAGCAGCGCCTGCTCGGGGATATCCAAGGCGGCACCGATCTGGCTGATCGGTTTTTTCTGCGCCGCCCGCGCGATTTCAATGTCGGTGATGGTCATCGGGCCTCCGTTTCGCACGGCCTCTGCGGGCCGTTGGCCCGAGTGTAGGCGCGCGGGCGGCCCCGGCACAGGGGCAATTGCGACGCATGGATGACGGAAATCGCCGCTCAGACGGTCAGGGTAAAGAACACCCGGCGGAACGGGAAAATCACGCTGCCATCAGGCTCGATCGGATAGGCGTCGGTCAGTGCCTGTTCATAAGCTGCGATGAACCGGACCAGTTCAGGGTCTGACAGCTTTTCAGCAAAGGGGCGCAGGGCGGTGCTTTGGGTGAAATGGCGCACCGGATGGCCGTGATCCACCGGATCAAGACGCTGAATATACTCGGTTTCCCAGACCGAGACCCGGCCCAGCGGCATCAGCATCCGTTGATAGGCTACAGGCGTTGCGACCGGGGCTTGCCAGTCGGTGAACTGGAACCGGTCGTGGAACAGGCGCGGGGCGATGTCGCGCATCAGCGCGTGCGAGGGGTTGGCGAATTGCCGGGGCATCTGCACTGCCAGTGTGCCGCCCGGCGCCAGAACCCCGGCCAGCCGCGCGAACAGGTTGGCGTGATCCGGCAGCCAGTGACACAGCGCGTTGGAAAAGATCAGCGCCGGGGGCGTTGCGGGATTCCACAGCGCGGCGTCGGCGCGGGTCAGGTCGTCATAGGCGCCGGTCTGGGCCGCCTTCTCAAGCATCGCGGGCGAGGCGTCGACGCCAGTCAGCGCGCGGTCAGGCCAGCGGGCGCGCAGGACCGGGCCGACAACGCCGGTGCCACAACCAAGGTCACAGACCGGCCCCGGCGGCAGCGCGCCAACACGCGCCAACAGATCCAGCGCAGGCTGCAATCTGAGACCGGCAAAGCGGGTGTAAAGATCGGGGTTCCAGTCAGGTGCGGACATGAGATGTGCCCTTTGGGATGAGTTATGTATACAACGGTATACCAATGCCAACCCCACGTCCAGTGCAAAGAAAACGGCCGGGCAAATGCCCGGCCGCGATGTTCGTTTCAAGGTCTGTTCTGGATCAGGCCGACGGCTCGGGCTCGAACCCGCCATCGGGGTTGGCCTTGGGCTTGGTTTTCGGAATGGCCGTGACCGAGGCCCCCAGACCGTTATCGGTGCTGCCATCGTCACCGCCTTCGGCCTTGGGCGGCTCGCCGGCGATCACGCGGGTGATCTCGGCGCCGGTCAGGGTTTCGTATTCCAACAGACCCTGCGCCAGATTTTCCAAATCCTGACGTTTCTCGGTCAGGATGCGACGCGCGGTTTCATAGCCGGTGTCGATGATTTCCTTGACCTTGTCGTCGATGGTTTTCTGAGTGATCCCCGAATGGTTCGACCCGCCGCCATAGCTGCCCAGATAGGACTGCTGTTCGTTGGCGTAATCGACATAGCCCAGCTCTTCGGCGAAACCGAATTGCGTGACCATGGCGCGGGCAATGCGCGAGGCCTGCTGAATATCGCTCGACGCACCCGAGGTGACGTTTTCCTTGCCGAAGATCAGCTCCTCCGCCACACGCCCGCCCATCGCCATGGCGATTTTCGAGGTGTATTTGGTGTAGCTGACGCTGAGCTGGTCGCGCTCGGGCAGCGACAGAACCAGACCCAGCGCGCGACCACGCGGAATGATCGTCGCCTTGTGGATCGGGTCATGCTGCGGCACGTTCAGACCGACAATCGCATGGCCGGCCTCGTGATAGGCGGTCAGCTTTTTCTCGTCCTCGGACATGACCATCGAGCGCCGTTCGGCCCCCATCATCACCTTGTCCTTGGCGTTCTCAAAGTCGTCCATAGTGACAAACCGGCGCCCGATCCGCGCCGCCGTCAGCGCCGCCTCGTTCACAAGGTTGGCCAGATCGGCGCCCGAGAACCCGGGCGTGCCGCGCGCGATGATGCGCAGATCGACATCGGGGCCCAGCGGCACCTTGCGGGCATGGACGCCCAGAATTTTCTCGCGGCCCTTGATGTCGGGGTTCGGCACCTGCACCTGACGGTCAAAGCGGCCGGGACGCAGCAACGCCGGGTCCAG
>NZ_JBFHDW010000282.1:0-3344 GCF_041584535.1 Actibacterium sp.
ATTACCTTGTTGGGGGCCAGTCACCGCTGGCCACCGTCTGACCCGTCCGCACGGGTGAACCTCGAACAACTGATCGTTCGGTTTTTCAAAAATCAACTAGTCCAAGGCCCCGCAACCGCACCCCGAATGGGCGCTGCGGGCGCCTGAGTTCCACTATAGCCGGAGAGTTATTGCATGACTGTCGATACCACCTACGAGCCGTATTCCGAAGACGAAGGCTACATTTCCGCCAACGAGGCGCTGATGGCCACGCTGGACCTGTCCGATGTGCGCCGCGTTGCCGATCTGGCCTGTGGCACCGGCCTGATGAGCCAGCAATTGCTTAAGCGCAAACCCAATCTGGCGATTTGCGGCATCGACCTTGATGCGGCTCAGATTGAGATCGCTGGCCGCAAATATGCCGGTATGGGCGTTCCGGTCGGGTCGCTGGAAGACTGGCGCGCCGCGGGCGAGGCCGAATCCGGCGCCGTGCATCTGCGGGTGCAAAGCGCGATGGAACTGCCGTTCGCCGATGACGAGATCGACCTTGTGGTGATCGGCAACGCCATTCACATGATGCCGAACAAGCAGGACTTTGTGAAAGAGGTCGCACGGGTTCTGCGCCCGGGCGGCCATCTGGTGTTCAACTCGGTGTTTTATGTCGGCACCTTCCCGCCGGGCTCGGAAGCGGTATTTACCGAATGGATGAAAGAGGCGACGCTGGTGCTGTTCGAAATGAACGATGCCCGCAAGGCCGCCGGTCAGGCTCCGATCCCGCGTCAGCGCGGCAAGGGCACCAAGGCGTTCTCGAAAGGCTGGCTTAGCGCCGAAGAATGGGCGGCGATGCTGGAAGATGCCGGTTTTGACATCACTCGCGTCAATCATCGCAACGTTCCGATCTCGCGTGAGGGTCTGGCGCTGGTCGGTGCTTATGGTGGGCTTGCCGAGGTTCTGATGAGCGGGTATCCCGTGGATATTGCCAGCACCTGCCTGCAAGAGGCAGCCGGGCGGGCATTTGATAACCTCGGGATCACCGAGGTGCCGCGTAACTGGTTGGAAATGACCGCCAGACGCACCTGAATTATCGCGCCTCCGGCCAAGCGGTCCGAGGCGCACCGAACACCGCCTTGCCCCGCAAGGATGAATTGCTGTCGAAGAAAGGATTAACTCGACATGACCACCCGTCAGGATTTGGAAAAAACCGTCATTGCCGTTCTTGAGGAAACCGTTCAGGACTGGGAGCTTGAGCTGGAAGCAGGTCTGGAATCCGCCACCCGCCTGATCGAAGACCTGGCTTTTGAATCGATTGACGTCGTTCAATTCGCCGTGGCTTTGGAGCAGGCGCTGGACCGCAAGGGTCTGCCGTTTGAACAGCTGTTCATTCAGGAAGGCAACTATGTCGACGACGTGACCGTCGCGCAGGTTGTCGATTTCCTGGCCGGTCAGATCGCCGTTACGGCCTGAGCCGACCAGAAAAAATTCGGGGCGGCCGAAGCCGCGTTATGGGATCCACGACCAGACTTCGATCTGGAAGAAGCGCACGATCCGGCGCAGGAACGCCTCCCATACACGCATTTCGGCCCCCTCGACCTTGGCATAGCCGGTCATCGACGACCGCAGCAGCCCGTCTGAATTATCAAACACCGCCTCGACCCGGACCACGCGTCCGTATTGCCGTTCCTCGGCCGAAGGCGCGATGGCGCTGACGGCGCCAAGGATCTGGGCGCTGCTTTGGCCATAAGCCTTGAAGCGCACCGGATCACCGACCTGCAACAGCGCAATATCGGCCTCGGGCACTGCGATTTCGGCATGGACCCGGTCGACGGTCTCGATCTCCAGCAGGGTGTGGCCGGTTTCCAGATACTGGCCATACATCAGCTGGATGTTCTTGGTGACCACCCGGCCGCGCGTCGGGGCCAGAATGCGGGTCCGTTCCAATTCGCCCTTCTGATACTCAAGCTGGATTTCCAGCCGTTTGACATCGGCTTCGGCGACAAGGATCTGTTCGCGGGTTGCGCCGCTCATCACCAGATCAAGCTGGGCCTGCGCCACAGCCAGATCCGAGCTGCGCGCATCCAGCTCCGACTTGGCCTTTTCCCAATCGCGCTGAGTTACCGTGCCGGTTTTCAGCAGTTCGGCGTTGCGCTCGGCCTCGGCTGTGGCAAAGGCCAGCTCGGTCTGAGCACTTTCGACGCGGCGGCGGGACAGTTCGATTTCCTCCGGCTTGGCCCCGGCGTTAAGCTGTGCCAGCTCGGCGCGGGCCTTTTCCAGCGAGCTTTCAGTGACCGCGATATCGGATTCCTCTTTCCACGAGGAAAGCTGTGCAATCATCTGGCCCGGTTCGACCAGATCGCCTTCGTTCACATAGATCTGCACGATCTCGCCATTGTTGCGGGCAACGGCATGGCTGCGGGTGCTGGGCAGGATTTCAACCGTGCCGCCCGCCTCGTAATGATAGGGCAGAAAGGCCAGACCCAGCAGCACGACGCCGATCACCGCCCACAACACCTGAGCCTTGCTGAGAAGGCTGGTATCGGTCTCGGGCTGAAGCTCGGCCTCGGGCTGGGGTTGAAGCAACCCGCCCATCAAACCCGCCGCGCCGGTGGCACGACCGCCAGTGGCCCGCATCGAAATCAGGTTCAGCAGGAAAGACGCGAACAGCGCCAGAAACACCGTGACGCCCAAGCCGCCAAGCTGACGCTCAAAGGCGATGGCGGCATAGGTCGTCATCCCGCCCAACAGGGCGCAGACCGACAGAACGATCGAGATCGCAAAGAACACCAGCGGCTTGGCGTCGGATTTGTCGATGAACGGCGGCAACGGTTTGCCGCTCAGGCGCTGGCGTGCCACGATCGCGGTCTTTTCGATCAGCGCCGGATCGCCGTAATAAGTGGTCAGCCAGCGCAGCCCGTCGCCGGGGATCAGCGGCAGCGACGAAAACAGGAACATCGTCATGCCGAACTGGCTGATGATCAGCGCCAGTTCCGGCAGCCAAGTGCCGCCATCGCGATACATCGCCCAGACCACGATACCGCCCGCAAACAGCGACAAACGGCTGAGCAGGGGGGCGCCATACGCCCAAAGCTGGCCGCGCCGGTCCAGAGACCTGATTTGCGTCACGTCGATAAAGAACCGTGGCACAACGCCCAGCGACAGACGGATTCCGAACTCCTTAACCTCGCCCCCGGCGCTGGAAATCGCCACGCCCTGCGCCAGTCGGGACACAAGGTTGACGGTCACCAGACCGATCAGCATCCGGGTGACGGTCAGATAGCTGCCCAGCAGCACCAAGATGTCGCGCGAATAGTCGGCCCAGTTCTGAAACAGCGTCATGCCCGCCAACAGCACCAGCGGCGCAATCATCC
>NZ_JBFHDW010000283.1:0-3317 GCF_041584535.1 Actibacterium sp.
CTTTGTGCCCTAACCTCGCCCGCGACAGATTCATGAGGGAGGTTATTTCATGTCTGATGCCCCGACATACGGCTTTGACACATTACAGGTCCATGCAGGCGCCCGGCCCGATCCGGCCACTGGTGCCCGGCAGACGCCGATCTATCAGACCACGGCCTATGTGTTCCGCGATGCCGATCACGCCGCCGCTTTGTTCAACCTGCAAGAGGTCGGCTATATCTATTCGCGCCTGACCAACCCCACGATCGCAGTGCTGCAGGAACGCATCGCCACGCTTGAGGGCGGTGTCGGTGCGGTTTGTTGTTCGTCCGGCCATGCCGCACAGATCATGGCGCTGTTCCCGCTGATGGCGCCGGGCCGCAACATCGTGGTGTCGACCCGTCTTTACGGTGGCACGATCACCCAGTTCAGCCAGACCATCAAACGCTTTGGCTGGTCAGCCAAATTCGTCGATTTCGACGATCTGGACGCGGTCAAGGCCGCCATCGACGACGACACCCGCGCGGTGTTCTGTGAATCGGTCGCCAACCCCGGCGGTTATGTCACCGACATTCCCGCCATTGCCGCGATCTCGAACGCTGCTGGCATTCCGTTGATCGTGGATAATACCTCGGCCACGCCTTACCTGTGCAACCCGATCTCTTTGGGCGCGACGCTGGTGGTGCATTCGACCACCAAATACCTGACCGGCAACGGCACCGTCATGGGCGGCGCGATTGTGGATTCGGGCACGTTCGACTGGTCGGCCAGCGACAAGTTCCCGTCGCTGTCGCAACCCGAACCCGCCTATCACGGCCTGAAGTTCCACGAGACCTTCGGCCCGCTGGCCTTTACCTTTCACGGTATCGCCATCGGCCTGCGCGATCTGGGCATGACCATGAACCCGCAAGCCGCGCATTACACCCTGATGGGGATCGAGACCCTGAGCCTGCGCATGCAGCGCCATGTCGAGAACGCGCGAAAGGTCGCCGGTTGGCTGGAAAGCGATCCGCGCGTCGAATTCGTCACCTATGCCGGTCTGCCCTCGTCGGCCTATTATGAGCGCGGCAAGGCGATCTGCCCCAAGGGCACCGGCGGTCTGTTCACCTTTGCGCTGAAGGGCGGCTATGACGCCTGCGTCAAATTCGTGGATTCGGTCGAGCTGTTCAGCCATGTCGCCAACCTTGGCGATACCCGGTCGCTGGTGATCCATTCGGCCTCGACCACGCACCGTCAGCTGAGCGAAGCCCAACAGGTCGCCGCAGGCGCCGCGCCGAACGTGGTGCGGGTGTCGATCGGTATCGAAGACGCCGACGACCTGATCCGCGACATTGATCAGGCGCTGGCCAAAGCCACGGCCTAAGCGGTCACCCGCAAGAACACACGCGGCCCCGTCTTATCAGACGGGGCCGTTTTTCGTTGGGAGCCTTAGTCGTCCAGCAGGAACACCATCGTCACCGAGGCGTTGACCGAGACCTCGCCAGCCTCGACCGGCACATCCCCCATGCTGCGCATCGCGGCGGCCTCCAGCATCAGGGGCTGCGGTGCATAGCCGCCGGATTCCGAGATCGACAGAACATGGCCCAGTTCGATCCCGGCGGCCTCGGCATAAAGCCGCGCCTTGCGCATCGCATCGGCCACCGCCGCGCGGCGGGCGTCGTCCTCGGCCGGTTCGGGCTGTTGCAGGCCAAACCTAAGCCCGCTGAACGTATTGGCGCCCAACCCCACGACCTTGTCCAGAATTCCGCCCAGCGCCGCCAGATCGCGCACCCGGACCGTCACCGTGTTCGAGGCGACGAACCCGTCGATCTGCGGGGTTTCGCCGGAATTATAGCTGCGGTTCTTCCACAGCGGATTCAGGCTAAGACCGCTGGTCTGCAAATCGGCGCTGGCGATACCGGCGCCTTTCAGCGCGGCGATCATATCGGCGGTGCCGGTGCTGACCTGAGCCATCGCATCGGCGGCGGCCTTGGCTTGCGCCGTCACTCCAAGCGAGATCGTCGCCATATCCGGCGCGGTGGCCACCCGGCCCTGCCCGGTCACGGTCAGGGTTGGCACCGGGGCTTCGGCCAGCGCCGGCAGCGGCAGGATCAGTGACAGGATGACGGCAAAAACAGGGGACATTCGCATGGGGTTCTCCTTTTCATCCTTAGCTTGAAGGGTTTGACGCAACCCGCAAGGAATTCCTTGGGAAAACACCTTACCTTCGGCGATTTCCTGCTATAGTCCTGACGGCCTTGGGCTATTTCTCTGCCGTTTTTCGGTGCGATACTATAGATCGTCGGTATGAAACCACGTTTTGCGTTGTCCTTGTCCGAAGACTCGATTGCCTTGCTGCACAGGGCCAAGGGCGGCTGGAATAACGTTGGCGGCGTTGCCGTCGATGACCCGGCGCTGGACGACACGCTGAAAATGCTGCGCAGGACCGCCAGTTCGCTGGAAGGCGGCGGCATCCTGTCCAAGCTGATCCTGCCCAACAGCCAGATTCTATATACCACGCTTGAGGTCACGACCTCGGACCCGGAAACCCAGCGGGCGGAAATCGCCGTGGGTCTGGACGGGCTGACGCCTTACCCGGTGTCCGAACTGGCCTTCGATTTCCGCGTCGGCAAGGGCGGCTTGGCGCAGGTCGCGGCGGTGGCCAAAGAAACGCTGGCCGAGGCTGAAACCTTTGCCGCCGCGCATGGGTTCAACCCGGTCAGCTTTGTCGCCGTGCCCGAAGAGGGCATGTTCAGCGGCGAGCCGTGGTTTGGCCTGACCCGCAGTGCCGCCACCCTGCTTCCGCCCGATGAAGAGGTCGAGCGCGACCGCTTCCCGGCCCGCCTGTCCGGGCGGATCAGCCCCGAGCCTGTCATCCCCCCGGCCCCCGCGCCCGAACTACAGGACCTACCGCCGCTTGAGCCGCCCGAAACCCGGCCGCGTTTTTCCACCCGCCGCAATCGCACCAAGGTGCCGCCCGCCGTCCCGACGGCGCGCCCGGAAACGCCGGCGCCGCGCATCACCTTGATGCCAGCCCCCGCCGCGCCCAAACCAGCGCCCGTGCCGCCCGATCCTGCGACCGCCAAACCGGCCGTGATCACCAGCGCCATTGCCGACCAGCCCGGCGATGACGAGGCCGAGGCGCTGACCATCTTTGGTGCGCGCAAATCGCAATTGCTGCCCAGCCGCTCGCGCTTTCTTGGGTTGCTGCTGACGGCGGTGCTGTTGGTCATTCTGGCGCTGATCGCAATCTGGTCGGTGGGGATGTTGAACCAAGAGGCGGTGCTGCTGCCCGACCCGGATGAATTGACCGCGCCGCCGGTGGTCGCCATCGCCCCTGCCCCGGACGCCATAGACAC
>NZ_JBFHDW010000284.1:0-3315 GCF_041584535.1 Actibacterium sp.
GACTGGCCCGAAGGCTTTTACCGCAAAGACATCGGCTGGCGCGCGCTTTGATCCAATTGCGACCGGCCCAAGGGCCGGTCATTCCCCTGATCTTCGCGCCTGCGGCGCGAAGGGTATGAGTATTTAGACCAAGAAAAAAACCGGCCTCTTTTTCGTGGGGCAAATACTCCGGGGTTTGGGGCAGAGCCCCAATCCGACCTCAGTTTTCAGAACAATCGACTGCGGCAGGCAAGCTGCGGGTTTCCAGCGTCCGGCTTGTCAGCTTGCCGCCTGCAAGCCGGGTGGCGATAACCCGCGACCAGTCGGCATTGGCGGTGATGATCTCGGGGCCAGCACCGCAATCGCGGATGCCGCCCGAGATGAAATCCTGCCCGATGCTGTGATTGGTCAGGCCGGTCTTCTCGGCCACCAGCGTCAGCGCGCCGCGGTCATAGCGCCAGACCCGCAGCAATTTGGTCAGATGCGGGCGATCGATATAGGCGATCTCGACCTTGCCGTCACCATCCAGATCCGCCGCGCCCAGCGGCGCCAGCCAGCGGTGGGTGCTGCCGATGAACGGCGTGGCCGCGATCAGGCCTTTCGCGCCATAGATCGCCAGCCGCGCGCCACGGTTCAGGTCGGTCTCAATGGTGATGACCTCGGGCGCGCCGTCATTGTCCAGATCGACAAGGCGCGGTTCAAGATCCTCAAACACGCGGCTTTCAGGCAGCACGATCCGGCGGGTCTTGCCGCGATCCATCGTCAGTTCCAACGCGCCCCATTCCACCGCATCGCCAAGGATGCCGTGGTCATAGCGCGTGGTCGGGTCGGCATAGCGGGCGCCGGTGATGTCGGCTTGGGCCGCCGTCGCGCAGGCGGCGGCGACACAGGCAATCAGCGCCCGGCGCCACATCAGATTTGTTTTTCGGGCAGTTGCACGACCAGCCCGTCCAGCGCATCGGTGACGCGGATCTGGCAGGTCAGGCGCGAGCGGCCCGGTTCCGGGTTCCACGCGAATTCCAGCATGTCCTCTTCCATCGCGTCGATGCCGTCCAGCTTGTCGAACCATTCCGGCGCGATATAGGCGTGGCAGGTCGAACAAGCGCAGGCCCCGCCGCAATCGGCCTCGATGCCGGGGATATTGTTGTCGCGGGCGCCTTCCATCACCGTCAGGCCGTTGTCCACGTCGACGACATGCTCGGTGCCGTTATGCTCGATATAGGTAATTTTTGCCATTTCAGCCCTCAAACCAACGCGAATTTCGACCGCTGACATAGTGCAGCTTGGCGGGCTTGGCCAGACTGTGCACGCAGGTTTGAAGGGCTTTGTCCGCGCAGGGCCGGGATTGCGGGACTTTCGCGGTCGGGGCATCTGGGCTATTCTGCCGCTCAGAACCGGGATCAACCCGCAGCGAGCAGCCCAGATGCCCTTGAAACGCCTAGCCCTGATCGGTCTCAGCCTTGGCCTGTTGGCGGGGTGTCAAGCCGTGAATGATGCCGGGCTGACCCGCGCCAGTTTTGAGGCCGGGCCGCCGGGCGCGCCGGATGGCACCTGCTGGGCCAAGATCGAAAGCCCGGCCGTGATCGAAACCGTCACCGAGCATATCATGCTGCAACCGGCCGAGATCACCGCCGATGGTCAGGTTCTGACCCCGGCGCTTTACAAGACCGAAACCCAACAGCGGATCGTCAAGGAACGCGAAATCACCTGGTTCGAGACCCCGTGCAATGCAGCGCTTGAGCCGGAATTCGTTGCCTCGTTACAGCGGGCGCTGGCGGCGCGCGGCTATTACAAGGGGGCGGCGACCGGCGTGCTGGACAATGCAACGCGCCGGGCGGTGCGGAAATATCAGGCTGAACAAGGGCTGGACAGCCCGGTGCTGTCGCTGGCGGCGGCACAGCAACTGGGGCTGGTGGCCTATCCCCGCCCGCCCAGCGCCGGCTGAACCCCACGTAAAAAGGGCGCCCGCAGGCGCCCTTTGTTGTTGTCGAACCGCGTGCGAGATCAGTTCGCGCTTTCCTCGACTGACAGCGCCACAAAGCGCGGCTCGCCCTGGCGGCGGATCAGCAGCAGCAGCGATTTGCGCCCGGCATCGCGGGTGTCTTGCAGGCGGGCGTTGAAGTCTTCCAGCGAGGCCACTTTCTGTTGACCGGCCTCGGTGATGACATCGCCCGAGCGCAGGCCTTTTTCATAGGCCTCGCTCATTTCATCAACATTGACCACTGCCAGACCTTCGGTGGTTGCCCCGGCATCCAGCTGGCTGCGCAACTCGTCGGTCAGGGGCGTCAGGCTAAGGCCCAGCACCTGCATTTCCTCGGGCTCGACCGGCATGTCGGGCTTGGCCACGGCGGGCACGGCGCCTTCGGCGGTTTCACGGCGACCAAGGGTGACTTTCAGGGTCTGGGTCTTGCCGTCGCGGAACACCACCACGCGCACGGTTTTGCCAACCGGGCTGTTGCCGACAATGCGCACCAGATCGCGGGTGTCGGGCACGTCGACCCCGTCAAAGGACAGGATCACGTCACCGGCCTGCATCCCGGCATCGGCGGCGGGGCCTTCGGGCACATCAGTGACAAGGGCGCCGCGGGCTTCGTCCAGACCCATGGCCTCGGCCACGTCGGGGCTGACGTCCTGAATGCGCACACCCAGCCAGCCACGGCGGGTTTCACCGAATTCCTTCAACTGCGCGACCACATTGGTCACGACATTCGAGGCCATCGAAAAGCCGATCCCGATCGAGCCGCCATTCGGCGACAGGATCGCGGTGTTCACACCGATCACCTGACCATCCATGTTAAAGAGCGGCCCGCCCGAGTTGCCCCGGTTGATCGCGGCGTCAGTCTGGATGAAATCGTCATAGGTGCCCGACAGCGCCCGGTTGCGGGCCGAGATGATCCCGGCCGAGACCGAGAACCCCTGCCCCAGCGGGTTCCCCACGGCCAGAACCCAGTCGCCGACACGGGCAATATCGCTGTCGCCGAACGGCACGAACGGCAGCGGCTTGTCGCTTTCGACTTTCAGCAGCGCGATGTCGGTGTTGGGGTCGGTGCCGATGACGGTGGCTTCAAGACGTTCGCCGGTGAAAAACTCGATCTCGATCTGGTCAGCTTTTTCGATCACGTGGTTGTTGGTGACGATATAACCGTCTTCAGAGATGACAAAACCCGAGCCCAGCGCCTGACTGCGGCGTTGACGCGGTTTGTCCTGTTGGCCGTCCGGGTTCATGAAGTCCTTGAAGAAATCCTGAAACGGCGAGCCTTCGGGCAATTGCGGGCCATCGCCGGTCGAGGTCGAGACCGTGGTCGAGGTGGTGATGTTCACCACCGCCGGGCTGAC
>NZ_JBFHDW010000285.1:0-3310 GCF_041584535.1 Actibacterium sp.
CAAGGTAATGACACACAGTTCGGCGCCATTCGGACCGGCGGGATAGGTCACGACACGGGCCTGATGCGACCCGATGCGGGTCACAGTGGCCTGCGCTGCGCCGGCACAGCGGTTGCGGGCACGCCAGAATTGCACCGTGGCGTCGGCGCTGATCACCCGGCCACCGGCGGCAATGCCCATGACCGACGGAATCTCACCGCCCTGCGGCGGCATCAGCATATCCTGATCGGCATGAACCAGCATCAGCGGCACCGGCGGTCCGGGCGGAACGCGGGTGATATAGTCTTCGGGCATGTTGCCCAGAACCGAGGCCAGCCCACGGAACCGGTCTCCGAATTCGCATCCCAGTCGCAGCGTCAGCATCGCACCGTTCGATACGCCGACCGCGAACAGGTTGTTGGTGTCCAGATCCGGCTCGCTGGTCAGGCGCTTGGTCAGCGCGTCCAGAAACAGCAAATCGTTGGCCCACGCCGCCTCGGTGGTGTCGCGGCCATCGGCCCAGCGCGGCGACGCCTCGGGCAAGGCCAGCGCCATGCCGGCGGCCAGAACCGGGCGCGGCAGGCTGCTGGTTTCGGCAAAGCGCATCGGCTGGCCATTGCCGCCATGAAAGCCCAGAACCACCGGTCGGGGTTGCATCAGCCGGGCGCGCAATTCGATCGGCCCGCGCAACAGATAGGCCACACGCCGCACCTTGCCCGCCATGAAGGTCAGCGGCTCGATCGGGCCATAGGGTGACCCGGCACCGCCCCGGCGTGCGGGCGCGCGGCTGCGCAGCCACAGAATGACCGTCAGAGACGCCGCAACGACCAGAAAGATCGGCACAAAGATCATGCGTCCGCCTCGGCCTCTTGGGGGTTCTGGCCCAACCAGACCTCAAGCCCGCCGCGCGGGTTGTCCTGATAGGCCCATTCGCCATCGGTCTGCGCCGCGACCCGCGGGCCGAACACATTCGCCGTGCCGACAAACAGCCCGACCGGGGTCGAGACGATATTGCGCACGCCCCAGTTATAGGGGTTGTCAAAGCCCTGTCGCGTCACCGGCAGCCAGTTCTCGCCATCGTAACTGCGCCACAGATCAGCGCCGCCTTCCTGACCGATGATGCCCTCGGCGCCGATGATATTCATCAGTTGTTTAACCTTGGGCGGGGTCTGTTCCAGCGTCGACCAGCGCAGGTTGATGCTCCAGTCATAGGTGCCGCAGTAAAGCCAGCCGTCATGCGTCCCAAGGTTCCACATATACCCGTTGAAGAAATTGCCGAACCCGGCCCGCAGACCGCTGAGCGAATAGACATCCTTGCCATCGACGGTGCGGCGGTCGCCGACGATCACATCCCAACTGTCATCGGCGTTGACGCGCACCAGCTCGGCCGCGGCCGGACCGATGTTGTTCACCCGGTCATTGCCGCCACCCTGAATGCCCGAACCGACGTAAAGCGCGCCCTTGAATTCGGCCATGCTGGCCACGGCCTGATTCAGCGGACCGCGCCCGGCGCCCTGATCGACGATCTTGGTCCAGCGATAAGGCGGCTTGCCTTCGCAATCCGAGGCCCAGACCTGAAACCCCTCAAGGTTCAGCGTCCCGGCATACAGCCGGTCCCCCATCACGCACAGGGTAAAGATGCCCAGATTACCCGCCTCGCCAAAGCCCGGTTCGCTGGCGGCGATCCAGTTGCGGCTGGCGGGATCGGCGCTTTCGAACACCAGCGGCAGGCCAGCAGTGTTCTGCTGGCCGCCCTCGGTGCCACGGCGCGCGGTCGGGGCAAAGAACATCCGGCCCTTGAACGCGGTCAGGCAGCGGGTGGTCGAGATCGGCGTGTCCAGAATACCGTAATCGCTGACCGGCTCGAACGTCTTGCCGTCAGTGCTGCGCAGGATCAGACCGCCCGGCGCCCGCCCCGGCGCCCAGGCCGAGATATACAGCGCCGGTTCCGGGTCGCTGGTGCCCTGAAACACCACCATCGAGCGATAGCCGATCTCGCGCGGGGTCGGGTTGCCATCGCTGCCCTCGACCAAGGGGGCGCGGAACACCATTTCCCACGCGCGGGTTTCGGGGTCGTAG
Organism: Actibacterium sp.; assembly: GCF_041584535.1. GTDB lineage: Bacteria > Pseudomonadota > Alphaproteobacteria > Rhodobacterales > Rhodobacteraceae > Actibacterium_D. Next base: position 2,059 of record NZ_JBFHDW010000285.1, read on the forward strand.
CACCAGATCTGCGACGAGAAATCCAGCTTATACAACTCGTCCCGGGTGTCCGGGCAATCCACCGGCCACATCACCAGCGGCGCATCCTGAAAGGCCGACTGGAACCGCAACATGCACATGTTCGACCGGGTCGAGCCCAGATACAGCTTGCCTTTGAACCACGCCATCGAATGGGCATAGTTGTTGTGACCATCCCCCAGACCGCCCGAGGCGATCATGCTGAAATCGCTGCGCGACAGGCCACGCGGCGGGGCAGGATCGAACTGGACTGCGGGGGTTTGGGTCATCGGGGCGACTGTCCTTTAGGCTTGGGGTTTCCGCTTGCGCACACGGCTGCGCAGCGGGCTGAGAACGCTGTTCATGATATAGACGTCGCGCGGAAGCGCCATCAGATACAGCACGAATTCCGCCACGCGTTGCGCGGTCAGCATGTTCTGCGGTTTCAGCGCGGCGGTGCCGCTTTGATCCCACAGCGGCGTGTCCACCGCGTCGGGCAGAACCGTCTGCACCCGCAGGCCCAGACGCTGAACCTCTTCGGCCAGCGATTCAGACAGGCCAATGATCCCGAATTTCGAGGCCGAATACGGGCCATCGAACGCCCGGCCCTTTTGCCCCGATACCGAGGAAATATTGACGATATCGCCCTGCCCCTGCGCCTGCATCGCTGGCAGAACCGCGCGGTTGCTCAGGAAGGTGCCGGTCAGGTTCACATCCATGATGGTGCGCCATTCGTCAAAGCCGGTGTCGCTGACCGCATGCGGCTGGCCGCTGGTGCGCAGGATACCCGCAGCGGCTACCAGACCGTCGATCCGGCCAAAGGCGGCAACGGTCTTTTCGGCCATGGCGGTCATGTCGGCTTCGCTGGTGACATCCAGCGCCAGACACAGCGGCGCAGTGCCGCCTGCCGCCTTCAGTTCGGCCTCAAGCGCGGCCAGCGTATCGGCCGAGCGGTCAACCGCCACGACATTGGCCCCGGCGGCATGCAAGGCCCGGCAGGTTGCCCCGCCGATGCCGCCGCCGGCCCCGGTTACGATGATCGTGCGCTCTGAGAAATCAAACTGCATGTCGTTTCCTTATACTCAAAATTCAACCGCGCCCACTGCTGTTGCGCCGGGGCATGGGCAAGACGTGGGGATCGGGCAATTCCATCTTGCCGCCCATCTCGATCAGCCCCAAAACGGCCTGGGCGAAACTATCCAGCGACATGCTGCCGCCGAACGGGCCGTCCAGCATGGTGTTCTCGATCAGCGGC
>NZ_JBFHDW010000286.1:0-3309 GCF_041584535.1 Actibacterium sp.
GCGGTGTCATACCCAGCCCCACCCCCGGCGGCGTGCCGGTGGCGATGATATCGCCGGGTTGCAGGCTCATCATCTGGCTGAGATAGCTGATCACCTCGGCCACGGGGAACACCATCTTGTCGGTATTGCCCTGCTGTTTGGTCACGCCGTTGACCGACAGGCTAAGCGTCAGGTTCTGCGGATCGCCGACCTCGTCCGGGGTGACAAGCCACGGGCCGCAGGGACCAAAGGTGTCACAGCTTTTGCCCTTGGTCCATTGGCCGCCGCGCTCGACCTGAAAGTGCCGCTCGGACACGTCGTTAAAGGCCATATAGCCCGCGACATAGTCCAGCGCCTGATCCGGGGTGACGTATTTACAAGGCTTGCCGATCACCACAGCCAACTCGACCTCCCAATCGGTTTTTTCCGAGCCACGCGGCAGCACGATCGGATCGTTCGGCCCGACCAGCGCCGAGGTGGCCTTCATGAACACGATCGGTTCCTTTGGCACCGCCATGCCGGCTTCGGCGGCGTGGTCGGAATAATTCAGCCCGATGCACACGCATTTGCCGACCCGCCCGACCGGCACGCCCAGACGCGGATTGCCGCGCACTTCGGGCATGCCTTCGGGGCCGAAATCGGCCAGATGCGACAGCACGGTGCCGGACAGATCCTCCATTTCCGAGGACAGGTCACGCAGCACGCCCTGATCGTCGATAACGCCGGGCCGTTCAGCCCCAAACGGTCCAAAACGCACGAATTTCATGACAGCCTCCCCGAATGCCCTGCCCCGAACTAAAGGCCGCAGGGCGGCACGGGTCAAGCAGGCAAAAGCGTCTTGAACCCGCCCTGCCCCCGTGCCTATGTCTAGCGGGAACAGGAAAAAGAGGTTCCCACCATGCGCATCTGCCAGCCACAGCCCACCTTTGACGCCAATGCCAGCGCGGGGGGCGGTCTTGGCAAACTGCCGGAATGGGATCTGAGCGATCTTTACACCGGGCAGGACGCGCCCGAGCTGGACAAGGACATGGCGTGGCTGGAAAAAGCCTGCGCCGATTTCGCTGCCGATTACGAGGGCATGCTGGCCAGCCTGTCAGCCGAGGATTTCCTGACCTGCGTGCAACGTTACGAGCGGATCGACGTCGTCGGCGGGCGGATCATGTCCTTTGCCGGGCTGCGCTATTACCAGAACACCATGGACTCTGAGCGGGCCAAGTTTTTCTCGGACTGTCAGGACCGGATCACCACCTTCACCACGCCGCTGGTGTTCTACACGCTGGAAATCAACCGCCTGCCCGATGACCACATGGCGGCGCTGTTCAATGCCAATGCCGATCTGGCGCGGTATAAGCCGGTCTTTGACCGCCTGCGCGCGATGCGGCCTTACCAGCTGTCGGACGAGCTTGAGAAATTCCTGCACGACCAGTCGGTCGTCGGCGCGGCGGCATGGAACAAGCTGTTCGATGAAACCATTGCCGGGCTGGAATTCACCGTCGATGGCGAAGACCTGAACATCGAAGGCACGCTGAACCTGCTGACCGACACCGACCGCGCCAAGCGCGAGGCGGCGGCGCGGGAACTGGCGCGGGTGTTCGACGACAATGTGAAAATCTTTGCCCGCGTCCACAACACGCTGGCCAAGGAAAAAGAGGTCGAGGACCGCTGGCGCAAGATGCCGAGCCCGCAAACCGGGCGGCACCTGTCCAACCACGTCGAACCCGAGGTGGTCGAGGCCCTGCGCAACGCCGTGGTCGCCGCCTATCCCAAGCTCAGCCACCGCTATTACGCGCTAAAGGCCAAGTGGATGGGTCTGGACACGCTTGAGGTCTGGGACCGCAACGCCCCGCTGCCGATCGACGCGCCCAAGATCGTCGACTGGGCCACCGCCCGCAAGACGGTGCTGGACGCCTATGCCGATTTCTCGCCCGAGATGGCCAAGATCGCCGAGCCGTTCTTTGACAAGGGCTGGATTGATGCCGGGGTGAAACCGGGCAAGGCACCGGGCGCGTTTGCCCATCCGACGGTGGTCGATGTGCATCCCTATGTGATGCTGAACTATCTGGGCAAACCGCGCGACGTGATGACCTTGGCCCACGAACTGGGCCACGGCGTGCATCAGGTGCTGGCCGCCGGTCAGGGCGAGTTGCTGGCCTCAACCCCGCTGACGCTGGCCGAAACCGCATCGGTCTTTGGCGAGATGCTGACCTTCCGCAAATTGCTGGACAACGCCAAGACCCAGACCGAGCGCAAGACCCTGCTGGCCGGCAAGGTCGAGGACATGATCAACACCGTGGTCCGGCAGATCGCCTTCTATGACTTTGAATGCAAGCTGCACGACGCCCGCCGTCAGGGCGAACTGACCCCCGACGACATCAACGCCCTGTGGATGAGCGTTCAGGCGCAAAGCCTTGGGCCGGTGTTCAATTTCATGGACGGGTATGAAACCTTCTGGGCCTATATCCCGCATTTCGTCCACTCGCCGTTCTACGTCTACGCCTATGCCTTCGGTGACGGGCTGGTGAACGCGCTTTACGCGGTCTATCAGGAAAGCGGCGCGGATTTTCAGGACAAGTATTTCGAGATGCTCAAGGCCGGTGGCTCGAAACACCACAAGGACCTGCTGGCGCCGTTCGGTCTGGACGCCTCGGACCCTAAATTCTGGGACAAGGGCCTGAGCATGATCTCAGGCCTGATCGACGAGTTGGAGGCGATGGAGGAGTAAGCCCGCGGCTTACTCCCATTTCGACCACGGAAACGGCTTGTCCTCGGTCGCGCCTGATTGAAAGCGCGCGGTCGCGGCCAGCCAGTTGCCCAGCTTTTCGCCAAAGCCCGCAATATGCTGGTTCTTTTGCTTTGCGAACAAAAGCCAGCCGAATTGCAGCACCGCGCAGGCCACCAACAGCCCTTGCGCCAGCGAAAACAGCGCCACGAGGATCAGCATCCACAATCCGCGCAGCCAGACGTCCTTGCGGCTGTCGTCCGGGGTCGTGTCGGCAGGTGTGGTGGTTTCTTCAGTCATTTCGTGTTCTCCTGAACAGATCAGAATGCTGCCACATCGGCAAAATGCGCGGGCAGATCCCCAACCGGGATTTTCAACAAGTCCTTATCCATATCCGCACTCAGCGCCTTGGCCATCGGACCATCAAGCCGGTCGCGCAGCGCGCCCAACATACGCGGTGCGGCGCTGATCACCAGACGATCAAAGCCGTTTTGCGACCAGATTTCCGACGCGGACGCAACGACAGCATCGGCGAAATGGGCGCGGCCCTGTTCCCGCAGGCCGGTTTCGGGGTCAAAGCCGTGGCGCGCAGTGTTGCCCGCCGATTGCGA
>NZ_JBFHDW010000287.1:0-3301 GCF_041584535.1 Actibacterium sp.
CATCCCTTCAACAGGTTGGTCACGCGCGGCATGACCAGATAGGTCATCAGCACCACCTGAATCACCGCGATCAACAGCGTGCGCGACCAATGCGGCCAGTCCGCAGTCAGCGGCAACACGATCAGTTGCAGCGGATAGACCAGCACGAACACCACCGCGATCAGCGTCAGCGCCATCTTGTGCTGCGACGGCGGCTTGCCCGCTGGAACCTTTGGCAGATCGAACCAGAATTCCAGCCCGGTCACCCGGCGCATCTGGCTTTCGCCTTCGACCATATCGCCCAGTTTCTCGACCCAGGCGGCACGGGTTTTCGAGCGTTCCCAGTTTTCGCAATTGGCCCAGTTATCATAGCGATAGATCAGCACATATTGCCCGTCGGTCTGCCCCGACGGGCGCAGGATGTTCACGCCCTGATGGCCGGGAAAGCCCGAGGCGGCCTCGATGATGCCATGCACCCAGGCCTCATAGTCTTCTTCATGGCCCGGCTTGATCCGCCGCGAGATCGAGACCGTGACCGGGCCCTCGGCCCCCGGTTGGACCTCGACGCCATTGGTCATTTCAACGGGCCTTTGGCCTTGCCGCCAATTCCCCAGTTTTCACCGGGGATTTCGCGGATACAGACGCGCACGGTTTCAATCGGCGCGCCGACGGCCTCGACGGCGGCATCGGTCAGCTTGGCGATCAGCGCCGCCTTTTGTTCGGCCGAGCGGCCTTCGATCATGGTGACTTCGATCAACGGCACGGGTCAGGCTCCTACAGTAAAGGCGACGGTGCCCAGACGTTCAACCTCTAGGCTGACCGCCTGCCCGACCGCCATCGGAATGGCCGCCGTGGCGCCGCCGGCCAGAACGATGTCACCGGGGTTCAGGCTTTCGCCCGCCTGCGCCACCATCCGCGCCGCCGCGACCAGCGAGCGCACCGGGTTGCCAAGGATCGCCGCGGACGAGCCGATCTCGCCCGGGCGGCCGTTGATCGACAGCACCATGCCCAGATTGGAAATATCGGTGTCCGGCGCCGACCAGTTGCCGATGACGAAACCGGACGACGACGAATTGTCGGCGATCACGTCCCCCACATCGAACTTGAACGCCTTATAGCGGCTGTCGATAATTTCCAGCGCCGGGGCGATGGCGGCGACGGCATTCATCGCCTCCAGCGCCGAGACCTCGCCCGCCAGCGGCGACTTGATCAGAAAGGCGATTTCCGGCTCGACGCGCGGATGCACGTATTTCGAGATCGAAACCACGCCACCCTCCTCTTCGCGCATCGCGTCGGTCAAGCGGCCCCAGATCACCTCGGACACGCCGACCTGTAGCATCTTGGCGCGGCTGGTCAGGCCCATTTTCACGCCAACACGTTTTTCACCACGGGCATAGCGGCGCTGCATCGACAGCGCCTGCACGGCATAGGCCGCGTCCATGCTCAGGGGGGTTTCATCCGAAAACTGCGGGATTTCGGTCGCGTTGCGCGCGGCCTCATCCACGATTTCGGCCATTTTTTCCAATTCGCTCATTCGGCGGCCTCCTTGGATTTCAGCATGTCCAGCGCCACGTCGACGATCATGTCTTCCTGACCACCGACCATCTTGCGCTTGCCCAGTTCGACAAGAATTTCGCGGGTGTCCAGACCATAGGTGTCGGCGGCCCGTTCCGCGTGGCGCAGGAAGCTCGAGTAAACCCCGGCATAGCCCAGCGTCATGGTTTCGCGGTCAACCCGCACCGGGCGATCCTGCAGCGGGCGCACCAGATCTTCGGCCGCGTCCATCAGTTTGAACAGATCGCAATTATGCTCCCAGCCATAGAGATTGGCGACGGCGACGAAGGCCTCAATCGGACAATTGCCCGCGCCCGCGCCCATCCCGGCCAGCGAGGCATCGACGCGGTAGGCGCCATGCTCGACCGCGACGACCGAGTTGGCCACGCTAAGCGACAGGTTTTCATGCATATGCGCGCCGCGCTGGGTTTCCGGTTTCAGCGCCTTGGCATAGGCGTCAAAGCGTTCCTGCACGCCTTTCATGGTCAGACGACCGCCTGAATCCGTCACGTAAACGCAATCGGCGCCGTAATCTTCCATCATCCTGGCCTGCCGGGCCAAGGCGTCGGGTTCGGTCATGTGGCTCATCATCAGAAAGCCCGACACGTCCATGCCCAGGTCCTTGGCGGCGGCGATATGCTGGGCCGAGACATCGGCCTCGGTGCAATGGGTCGCCACGCGCACCGACTGAACCCCCAGATCGTGCACCCGCTTCAGGTCTTCGATCGTGCCGATCCCCGGCAGCAACAGCGTCGTCAGCCTGGCGGTTTTGCAGACCTTGGCGGCCTCAGAGATCCACGCCTCGTCAGTGCATTTGCCAAAGCCATAGTTGAAGGTCGAACCGGTGATGCCATCGCCATGGGCGACTTCGATCGCATCCACGCCAGCCTCGTCCAAGGCCTGAGCAATCGCCCGCACATGGCCCAGATCATACTGGTGCCGAACCGCATGCATGCCGTCGCGCAGGGTGACGTCCTGAATATACAGCTTGGTCATCTTAAGCGGCCTCCACCCATTTGCGCTTGGTTGCCAGACGTTCGGCCGTGCGCAGCGCCGCCGAGGTCATGATGTCAAGGTTGCCCGCATAGGCCGGCAGGTAATGCGCGGCACCTTCGACCTCGAGAAAGATCGAGACCTTCAGCCCGGTGAAATCACCGCCCATTTCCGGGATATGCAGCGGCGCGTTGTTGCCGATGCGTTCGAACTGGACCTCTTGTTTCAGGCGATAGCCCGGAACATAGGCCTGCACCTCGGCCTCCATCTGTTTGATCGAGGCGCGGATATCGTCTTCGTTCGCGTCCTCGCACAGGCAGAACACGGTGTCGCGCATGATCATCGGCGGCTCGGCCGGGTTCAGGATGATGATGGCCTTGCCACGGGTGGCGCCGCCAACGGCCTGAATGGCATGGGCCGTGGTTTCGGTGAATTCGTCGATATTGGCGCGGGTGCCCGGACCGGCCGAGCGCGAGCTGATCGAGGCGACGATCTCGCCGTAATGCACCTTGGCGACGCGGTTGACCGCCGCGACCATCGGAATGGTCGCCTGACCGCCGCAAGTGACCATGTTGACGTTGGTCTCATCAAGGTTGGCGTCGATATTGACCGCAGGCACGGTGAACGGACCGATGGCCGCCGGGGTCAGGTCGATGACCTGTTTGCCGTCGCGCTGAAGGATCTCGTTGTGATGCTTGTGCGCCCCGGCCGAGGTGGCGTCGAATACGATGCGAATATCCTTGTATTCCGGCAGCTTGAGCAGACCGTCAATCCC
>NZ_JBFHDW010000288.1:0-3291 GCF_041584535.1 Actibacterium sp.
CGTGACTTTGGCCAGCGTGACCTTCCAGAACTACTTCCGCCTTTACGAGAAACTCAGCGGCATGACCGGCACGGCGCTGACCGAGGCCGAGGAGTTTGACGAAATCTATGGTCTGGGCGTGGTCGAAGTGCCGACCAACCGTCCGATTGCCCGGATCGACGAGCACGATCAGGTGTTCCGCACCGCATCCGAGAAATACGCCGCCATCGTCGAGGCGATCAAAGTGGCCCATGCCAAGGGTCAGCCGATCCTTGTCGGCACCACCTCGATCGAAAAATCTGAAATGCTGTCCGACCTGCTGAAAACCGCCGGTGTGCCGCATAACGTGCTGAACGCCCGCCACCACGAACAGGAAGCCCAGATCGTCGCCGACGCCGGCAAGCTGGGCGCGGTGACCATCGCCACCAACATGGCCGGTCGCGGCACTGACATCAAATTGGGCGGCAATGTCGAATTCAAGGTGATGGAGGCCATCGCCGCCAATCCCGACGCCCATCCCGACGAAATCCGCGCGCAGATCGAAGCCGAACACGCCGCCGATGAGCAGGCCGTCAAAGACGCGGGCGGGCTGTATGTTCTGGCGACCGAACGCCACGAAAGCCGCCGGATCGACAACCAGCTGCGCGGCCGCTCGGGCCGTCAGGGTGATCCGGGGCGCTCGTCGTTCTTCCTGTCGTTGGAAGACGACCTGATGCGCATCTTCGGGTCCGAGCGGCTGGACAAGGTTCTGTCGACGCTGGGCATGAAGGAAGGCGAGGCCATCGTTCACCCTTGGGTCAACAAATCGCTGGAAAAGGCGCAGGCCAAGGTCGAAGGCCGCAACTTTGACATCCGTAAGAACCTGCTGAAATTCGACGACGTGATGAACGACCAGCGCAAGGTGATCTTCAGCCAGCGCCGCGAGATCATGGAAGCCGACGACCTGTCGGAAATCGTGCAGGACATGCGCTATCAGGTGATCGACGATCTGGTCGATGAATTCATCCCCGAGCGGTCCTATGCTGATCAGTGGGATGTCGAGGGCCTGCATGCTGCGGTGATCGACAAGCTGAATATCGACGCTCCGGTGGTGGATTGGGCCGCCGAAGAAGGCGTTGACGGCAATGACCTGCGCGAGCGGCTTGAAAAGGTCAGCGACGAATCCATGGCCTCGAAAGCCGTGAATTTCGGCCCCGAGAACATGCGCAATGTCGAAAAGCAGGTGCTGCTGCAAACCATCGACACCAAATGGCGCGATCATCTTCTGACGCTGGATCACCTGCGCTCGGTCATCGGGTTCCGGGGCTATGCCCAGCGTGACCCGCTGAACGAATACAAGACCGAGGCCTTCTCTCTGTTCGAAACGCTGCTGGACGCCCTGCGCGCCGATGTGACGCAACAGCTGGGCCGCGTGCGCCCGCTGAGCGAGGAAGAACAGGCCGAAATGATGCAGCGCCTGATCGAACAGCAGCGCGCGCTTCAGGCGCAGGCCGAAGGCGGCTCGGACGCGCCCAAGCCCGAGCCGACCGTCAGCGGCTTTGACGAAAACGATCCCGAAACCTGGGGCAACCCGGGCCGGAATGAACCTTGCCCCTGCGGATCGGGGAAAAAGTTCAAACATTGCCACGGGCGCGTGGTCTAAAAATCGCGGCAAGGCGTGGCTTGGGCCGGTCTTGCCGCAACACTTCCCGGAAATGCCACGTAATCGCCAATTTTGATGGCTAGATCTGCGTTGAGTTATCTCCAAGGGGCGACGCCGTGCCGATCAAACGCAGACTTTTTGCCGCCGGGGCCACGCTGGTTGTTGCAGCGTTGATTGGCCATTTTGTCGATGCCGGTGGCGACCTGTTTCACAAGCGGGCCTCGACCCGAACCGGCGTAACCACGCCAGTCCCGAACTTTCCCGAAGGCCGGATCATCCCGCTGGCCGCGCCCGCGCAGACGGCTGATGCGAACGGCGTTCAAATCCCCTTCGCGCCGAAACAGGTGCGGGCGACCACCGGGTTTGAAACCGAATCCAAGGCCTTGGCCGCCCGTCTGGCGATGCTGGATCGTGACCGCCACGGGCCGCTGAGATCGGGCGAGAACCTGAATGAATTCGGCCTGCCCTGTGCAACCGACCTGTCCGCGAAACCGGCGGCGGGTGGCATGGTGGCCCTGACCCTGACCGCATCCTGTGCGCCGCTGGCGCGGGTCGAGGTGATGCAGGACCGGCTAAGTTTCGCGCTGCGCAACTCGGCCACCGGCGATCTTAACATTCTGGTGCCCGCCCTGTCCGCCGATCCGGTGTTCATCGTTCAGATCGAAGATGGCCCGCTGCTGACCGCCACCGCGCATCAGCCGCAAGCCAGAGATTTCGACCGCGTTGCCCTGCAATGGCAGGGCGCGGCGATGATGCATCTGCACGCCTTTGAATTCGGCGCCGATTACAATGATACCGGCCATATCTGGGCCGGTCATCCGCGCGATGCATCGGTGGGTGACGCGGCTGTGGGCGGGTTCATGACCGTGCTGGGCGACAGCACCCTGCCGAACCCCAGCCTGGCCGAGGTTTACAGCTATCCGCGCGGCGAAAGCCGGGACAGCGGCGTCGTGCGCATCAACATCGAGGCCGAAGTTCTGGACAGCAATTGCGGTCAGGAAATCGTGGCCGAAACCCTGCAACCGGGGGCCGATGGCGCGCTTGCCGCCGCGCAATTGTCGCTGACAATGCCCGATTGCGGCGCGGTTGGTGAATTTCTGGTGTTGAAAAACATTCTGCGGGACCTAAAGATCGCGCACAACTGACGCAACTCGCGCAATGGCATGATCCGAACCCTTTTCAGCGCGGCGGTTTTCGCCGCGTTTTTCATTCTGGGCCTCAGCCCCGCCGCCCACGCTCAGGATGTGACCCTGACTTCGCGTGACGGCGCGATCACGTTGACCGGCACCCTGCGCAGTTTCGATGGCGAATTCTACCGCGTCGATACCGCCTTTGGCCTGCTGGTTCTGGATGGTCAGGGTGTGCGCTGTGACGGGGCGGGCTGTCCCGATCTGGCCGATTACGTGGCCGAGTTCACCTTTTCCGGCGCGCCGGTCATGGGCGAGGTTCTGTTGCCCGCGCTGGTCGAGGCCTATGCCGCCCGCCGCGGTCTGGAACTGCGCCGGGTGGTGCAAAGCGACACCCGGTTCCGGCTGGACCTGCTGGACGAGGCCACGGCTCAGCCGCTGGCGCGGATCGGGTTTCGCCTGAATTCAACTGCCGAAGGCTTTGCCGATCTGATCGCGGAAGAGGCCGATCTGGTCATGGCCCTGCGCGAGGTGCGTGACGGC
>NZ_JBFHDW010000289.1:0-3290 GCF_041584535.1 Actibacterium sp.
ATGTTCGGCTGGACCTCGGCCCGCGATTACTGGTTCCCGGAAATCCGGTCGCGCGCGGCGGCTGTTCTGGTGCTGTCGGCGGCGATGTATCCCTATGTCTACCTGCTGACCCGCGCCGCCTTTCGCGAGCAATCGGGCGGCGTTTACGAGGTTGCCCGCGCGCTGGGCGCCGGGCCGTTCGGGCGGTTCTTTCGGGTCGGCCTGCCGCTGGCGCGCCCCGCCATCGCGGCAGGCGCGGCGATCGTGATGATGGAGACCGTCAACGATTTCGGTGTCGTCGATTATTTCGCTGTGCAGACCCTGACCACCGGCATTTTCAGCGTCTGGCTGGAAGGTGGCAACGCTGGCGGCGCGGCGCAGATCGCGGTGGTGATCCTTGTGCTGATCCTTGCGCTGGTGTCGCTGGAAAAGATCAGCCGCCGTCGGATGCGGTTCTATAACCCCTCGCGTCACAGCCGCCCGGTGACCCGCATTCAACTGACGGGCCTGCCGGCTGCGGCGGCGGTGGTGGCCTGCCTGATCCCGTTCTGCTTTGGCTTTGTCCTGCCCGGTGGCGTGATCCTGAGCCATGCTTTGGACGCGACCGACAGCTGGCTGTCGACCGGGCTGCTGACGGCGCTGGGCAATACGATCATGGTTGGCGGTATCGCGGCGGTGGCGACTGTTCTGGCGGCGCTGTTTCTGGTTTACGGCGTGCGCCTCAGCGGTCATGCGCTGCCGCGCCTGCTGATGCCGGTGACGACCATCGGCTATGCCGCGCCGGGGGCGGTTCTGGCCGTGGGGCTGCTGATCCCGATGGCGCGGGCTGACAACGCGCTGGCCGATCTGATCCAGCGCCTGAGTGGTGTCGATATCGGGCTGGTGATGACCGGCTCGGCCTTTGCGGTGATCTTTGCCTATTGCGTGCGGTTCTTTGCCATTGCCCAAGGCGCGGCCGACAGCGCCATGGGCCGGATCACCCCCAGCCTGCCGATGGCGGCGCGATCCCTGGGCCGCACGGCGCGCGGCACGCTTAGCGCGGTCTATCTGCCGCTGATCCGCAGCTCGGTCGGCACGGCGTTGTTGCTGGTGTTCGTCGATTGCGTCAAGGAATTGCCCGCCACGCTGTTGCTGCGCCCGTTCGGGTTCAACACGCTGGCCACGCGGGTCTATGACAAGGCCTCGCTGGAAAATATCGCTGATGCAGCGCCTGCGGCGTTGCTGGTGATCGTGGTCGGACTGGTGGCGGTGCTGATGCTGGCGCGCACCAACCGCTAAGGCGATCAGCCGCCGGTATGGCTCATGTGGCGGCTGACCTGACCATCGGCACGCTGGCGCGAATAGTCGAAATCATGACCCTTGGGCTTTAGCCCGATCGCCTTGTGAATGGCGTCGATCAGCGGCCCGTCGTCGGGGCCGGCGCGCAGCGGTGTGCGCAGATCGGCCATATCTTCCTGCCCCAGACACATGAACAACTGACCGGTGCAGGTCATCCGCACCCGGTTGCAGCTTTCGCAGAAATTATGGCTGAGCGGGGTGATAAAGCCAATCTTCTGCCCGGTCTCGGCCAGCCGGACATAGCGCGCCGGCCCGCCCGAGCGTTCGTCCAGATCAATCAGCGTATAGGCCTGCGCCAGTTGCGCCCGCAGATCGTCCAGCGACCAATATTGTCCGACGCGGTCTTCGTTGCCCAGATCGCCCATCGGCATGACCTCGATAAAGGTCAGGTCCATATCGCGCTGGGCGCACCATTCGGTGATGCGGAACAGCTCGTCTTCATTAAAGTCTTTCAGGGCCACGACATTGATCTTGACCCGCAGCCCCGCCGCCTGTGCCGCGTCAATGCCGCGCAAGACCTGCGGCAGCCGCCCCCACCGGGTGATGCGGGCGAATTTATCATCGTCCAGCGTATCCAGCGACACATTCACCCGCCGCACCCCGGCGGCATAAAGATCGGTCGCAAAGCGTTCCAGTTGCGATCCGTTGGTGGTCAGCGTCAGTTCCTTCAGCGCGCCGCTGTCCAGATGCCGGGTCATGGCGTTGAAAAAGGTCATGATGCCCTTGCGGACCAAGGGCTCGCCGCCAGTGATCCGCAGCTTCTCGACCCCCAGTCCGATAAAGGCGCTGCACATGCGGTCCAGTTCCTCAAGCGTCAGCAATTCGGACTTGGGCAGGAAGGTCATGTTTTCGGCCATGCAATAAACACAGCGGAAATCGCAGCGGTCGGTGACCGAGACGCGCAGATAGGTAATAGCGCGGGCAAAGGGATCAATCAGCTGCGGTGTCATGCGAGGAAAATAAGAGCCTAGGCAAGGAACGGCAAGACGCATTCGACTGCGTTGAATCCGCGCGGGCAGGCGCGTAGGCTGATGCCGGAACCAAGGCAGAGGGCGGATGACAGGGCAGGGACCAAAAAGAACGGCGGCGATGCTGGTGGTGATGCTGGCGCTGGCGGGCTGTATGACAGCGCCCGACGCGGTGCCGGAATCGGTGCCCGAGGCCACGCCCGCCCCCGAGGCCGCCAGCCCAATGAAACCCGCGCCGATGACGACGCTGCGCCCGGTCGACCGGCCCGAGCGCGATCTGGGCACCCTGACCGCCAGCTTAGGCGATCCGACTGATCCGGGGTTCTGGGTGATGACCAGCCGTGTCAGCGAGGCGCAAAAGGGGCGGCTCTTTTATCCGCCGACCGGCGGCTCGGTTCTGGTGGATTTGCGGCCCTTCACGGGCGAGGGCGCGCAGGTGTCGCTGGCGGCACTGCGGGTTGTGGGCGCGCCGCTGACCGGCACGTTTGAAATGCAGCTGTTCCTGCGGCCCTGAGGCTTACAGGTATTTCCCGGCTTCCTTGCGGGCAAAGGGTTTCATCTGGTCGCCGTGTTCGGCCAGAAACGCGATCACCGGCTCGGGGTCGTGTTTCGACAATTCGCGCAGCCACCATGCAATCGCCTTTTGAATGAACCAGTTGCGGTCGGGAACATAGCCCGCCGCCCAGCCCAGCACCCGCTGACGGATCTCAAGATCGGCGGGCTTGGGGTGGTTCTGTTTGGTCCATGGCAAGGTAATGACCAGCGCCGCGCGCCGGGTCCACATGTGATCCGAGGTGGTCCATTCCGCGACCTGATCCACGCGCGACGGATCGGCCAGCAGGCGCTTTTGCCCGGCCATGCAAACGTGATCGGCAATCGCCCAGCTGTCGAAATCCGGCAGCCATGATACGATCAGATCCCATACCGCATCATCGGGCCGGATCCGCGCCTGGGTCAACAGCTTGGCCGCCGCCAGACGGGCCTCGAATATATCGGTGCGCCACA
>NZ_JBFHDW010000290.1:0-3270 GCF_041584535.1 Actibacterium sp.
CCCGGCCGATGCCCTGAATGCGGCCCGCCACCCAATCGCCTTCGTAGAAATAGCCGTCGGCTCCGCGGAAGGTGCCTTTGCCCTGACGCTGGTCATGGACGAAAGCACCCTCATAGATATCGCCATTGGCGAAGGTCACTTTGCCCGCGCCGTGGCGTTCGCCTTCGACCAGCAGACCCTCGTAAACGTCGCCGTTGGATTGCGTCAGCTTACCCAGACCGTTGATCTGGTCGGCCTTCCACGCGCCGGTATAGGTCAGCCCGTCGGGCATGGTCAGCGACCCCTGACCGGCGCGCTGGCCGTTCACCATGTCGCCTTCATAGACCGCGCCATCGGGATAAGTGATCCGGCCCTTGCCCTGTTTGATACCCTCGACCCAATCGCCAGCATAGATATAGCCGTTCGAACTGGTCATCGTGCCCGGACCGTGGTGTAGCGAATTCAGGAACCCGCCCTCATAGCGCGAGCCATTGGGATAGGTCGCCACGCCCTGACCGGTGATTTTGCCGTCGATCCAGTCGCCCTGATAGGTGCCGCCATTGGCAAAGGTGATCTTGCCAAAGCCCGAGGCCATCCCGGCCTCGAAATTGCCCTCATAGACCGACCCGTCGGGATACCGCGCGGTGCCGGTGCCGCGAATCTCGCCGTTTTCCCACTGGCCGGAATATTCATAGCCATTAGGCAGGCGATAGGTGCCGCGGCCGTGCTGCTTGCCGTCCTTGAACGTGCCCTCGTAAATGCCGCCGTGGTCGTATTGCTTGGTGATTACCTTGCCCGAATCCTGCGCCCAGACCGCCAGTGGCGTCATCGCCACGGTGCCTGCAAGAATTGCCCGTGCCAGCATTGTGCCTGCCTTTTGCACCAAAGCCCCCTTTTGCGCTGCTCTATTTTGCCATCGGAATGCGGCCAGAGGGTAATTGAGCGGCCGGAGGCTTACAACGGTTTTCGCGTCAATCGGCTTTCACTTGCCGGTAACTCTGGTAAGAGGTCTGTTCGATAAGGGGGTGCATATGGCCGAGACTTTCCGCCTGACACTGGCACAATTGAACCCGACCGTGGGCGCATTGGGTGCGAATGCCGACAAGGCGCGCGCCGCGTGGCAGGCTGGCCGTGCGGCCAATGCCGATATGGTGGCGCTGCCCGAAATGTTCCTGACCGGCTATCAGACGCAGGATCTGATCATGAAGCCGGCGTTCTTTCACGACGCGATGGAGCATATCGTCACCCTTGCCGCCGATTGCGCCGATGGACCGGCGCTGGGCATTGGCGGGCCGTATTTCGACGGTGCGAACCTTTATAACGCCTATTACGTGCTGCAAGGCGGCCAGATCGTCGCGCGGGTGCTGAAGCAAAAGCTGCCCAATGAAACCGTGTTCGACGAAGAGCGCCTGTTCGTGCCCGGCCCGGCGCAAGGCCCCTATGCCATTGGCCCGCTGCGCATCGGCACCCCGATCTGCGAAGACGCCTGGCACCCGGAAAGCGTCTGCGAAACTCTGGCCGAGACCGGGGCCGAGATCCTGCTGGTCCCCAATGGCTCGCCCTATTATCGCAACAAATACGACGTTCGGATCAGCCACATGGTCGCCCGCACGGTCGAGACCGGCCTGCCGCTGATCTATCTGAACATGGTCGGCGGCCAGGACGATCAGGTGTTCGATGGCGGCACGTTCGTGCTGAACCCCGGCGGCAAGCTGGCGGTGCAGATGCCGGTGTTCGACGAAAATATCACTCATGTCGATTTCACCCGCACGCCCGAGGGCTGGCGCGCCACTGACGGCGACAAGGCCCGCATCCCCGACGAATGGGAACAGGACTATCGCGCCATGGTCGAAGGCCTGCGCGACTATCTGGGTAAAAGCGGCTTCAAACGCGTGTTGCTGGGCCTGTCGGGCGGGATCGACAGCGCCATCGTCGCCACCATCGCCGCCGATGCGATTGGCGCTGAGAATGTGCGCTGCGTGATGCTGCCGTCGGAATATACGTCCCAGCATTCGCTGGACGATGCTCAGGCCGTGGCCGACGCGCTGGGCTGTGCCTATGACTATGTGCCGATCTCGGCGGGCCGCGCCGCGATCACCGAAACGCTTGCACCGCTGTTTCAGGGCCGCGATACCGACATCACCGAAGAAAACATCCAGTCCCGCCTGCGCGGCCTCTTGCTGATGGCGATGTCGAACAAATTCGGCGCGATGCTGTTGACCACCGGCAATAAATCCGAGGTCGCGGTGGGCTATGCCACGATCTATGGCGACATGAACGGCGGCTACAATCCGATCAAGGATCTCTACAAAACCCGGGTGTTCGAAACCTGCCGCTGGCGCAACGCCAATCACCACGATTGGATGATGGGCCCGGCGGGCGAGGTGATCCCGCCCCGCGTGATCGACAAACCGCCCTCGGCCGAACTGCGCCCTGACCAAAAGGACGAGGACAGCCTGCCGCCCTATGAGGTTCTGGATGCGATCCTGACCGGTCTGGTCGATGACGAGTCCTCGGTCGCTGAACTGGTGGCGCAGGGGTTTGAGCGCGAGACGGTGAAACGGGTCGAGCACCTGCTTTACATCAGCGAATACAAACGCTTTCAGTCGGCGCCGGGCACGCGCCTGACCAAGCGGTCGTTCTGGCTGGACCGGCGCTATCCGATCGTCAACCGCTGGCGCGACACCACCTAAGCCGACAGCCGCGTCACCGTGACCTGATCGATCAGCCGCTCGGCATCTGCCCGGTGGCACAGCTCGGTCGCCTCGGTCATCACCGCCGCACTGGCTGCGGCCGACGCGGCCGCCAGCGCGGTCTCCCAATCGGCGCCACGCGCCCGGGCCAGCACCAGCGCGCCGACGAAACTGTCGCCCGCGCCGACCTTGCTGCGCACCGGAACGGTTGCGGCGGTCACATGCAGGCATCGGTCCTCCAGCGCCAGAATCGCCCCCTCGGACCCGCGCGCGATGATCACCGCCTCGGCCGCGCCGCGCTGCACCAGCGCCTTGGCAAATCCGCCGCTTTCCGCCGAACTTGGCATCGGGTGCCCGGCCAGTGCCTCGGCCTCGGTCCGGTTCATGCGCAGAACATGCAGGCCGCTTCCTGCCGCCAGATGCGCCAGCGCCGCCCCCGAGGTATCGGCCAGAACCAGCGCCCCGGCCGCCCGGACCAGCGCGATCAGACGATCCTGATAGGCCGGATCCACCCCCGGCGGCAGGCCGCCGCTCAGAACCACCAGCGCGCCCTTGGTCACGACTTCGGATAGCGCGACCAGCATCGCCTCGGCCTCGA
>NZ_JBFHDW010000291.1:0-3168 GCF_041584535.1 Actibacterium sp.
CGATATCCTCGGCCTGATCGCCGCGCATTCCGGTGCGCATCGCCATCGCCTTGATCCGTGGCGCATAGAAATCGAACAGCTTGGCAAAGGCCTGTTTGTCGCGGTGATCCCGCACCGCCAGCATCCATTGCGTCTGTTCGGTCAGAGGCTGGTCGTTGGACTCGTCCACGGCTGGTTTCCTGGGTTTGGAACGGGTCCGGCCCTGCGAAAGAACACCGGGTTCAATCGTCGGTTCGGCCAATTCGTATGTGTCGTTTAACTCCAGCATACCCGGAATACGCGGCCAAGCGAAAACCGGATCACTTTTATTGATCCAACCGGGCGCGCGGGCCGTAACACTTGCAAACCCAAGAGGAATTTCAATGTCATTCGATGCCCTTCCCGCGAAACCCCAGCGTATCGCCATCATCGGCGGCGGCATTTCGGGCCTTGCGGCTGCCTATCTGTTGGCGCCCCAGCACACTGTCACATTATACGAGGCCGCCCCCCAGCTGGGCGGCCATGCCCGCACGGTTCAGGCCGGGCTACGCGGAGACAAGGCGGTGGATACCGGGTTCATCGTGTTCAACTATGCCAATTATCCGCATCTGACCCGGATGTTCCGCGATCTGCATGTCCCGGTCGAGCGCAGCGACATGTCCTTTGGCGCCAGCATCAACAACGGCGCCGTCGAATACGGGCTGGGCAGCTTGCCGGCGCTGATCGGGCAGAAACGCAACCTGCTGCGCCCATCCTTTGCCCGGCTGGTGCGCGATATCTTTCGCTTTAACACCCGGGCCGAGGCCGCCTCGGTCGACGATGGCCTGACCATCGCCGACCTGACCCGCGATCTGAAGCTGGGCCAGTGGTTCGATGACTATTACCTGCGACCGATCTGCGGCGCGATCTGGTCGACGCCCCCGGATCAGATCGGCGCCTTCCCGGCCCGATCGCTGGTTCAGTTCTTTCGCAACCACGCGCTGCTTAGCCACAAGGGCCAGCACCAGTGGTGGACGGTCTCGGGCGGCAGCATCGAATACGTGCGGCGGCTTGAAGCGCATCTGCTGACGCGCGGGGTGCGCTTGTTCAAGAACAGCCCGGTCCGATCCGTTCAGCGCGACGGGGTGGAAAGCACGATCCACGCGATGGGCCGTGAACCGCAGACCTATGATCAGGTGATCTTTGCCTGCCACAGCGATCAGACGCTGCGGATGCTGGACCGCCCGACGCCGCAGGAAACCGCGGCCCTGTCGGCAATCCGGTATCAGGACAACCACATGATCCTGCATCGCGATACAACCCAGATGCCACAACGCCGGGCCTGCTGGTCGTCATGGGTCTATAAGGCCCAGCACGACAAGCCCAACGCCGGGATCGGTGTCACCTATTGGATGAACCGGCTACAGAATATCCCCGAGGACGATCCGCTTTTCGTTTCTCTGAACCCCGTTCAAGACATTCCCGATCCGCTGATCTATGATCAGAAAACATTCCGCCACCCGGTGTTCGATCATGGCGCATTGCGCGCGCAACAGGCGTTGAAACAGATGCAGGGCGAAAACAACACGTGGTTCGCCGGGGCCTATACCCGGCATGGCTTTCACGAGGACGGTTTTGCCAGCGCCGTGCGCGTCGCCCGGCAAATGGACCGGCAATTCGTATGAGCCTCTGGCCCGAACATATCGCCGGACACACGGCGCACAGCCGTCTGGGCAAGATCGGCAACAGCTTTCGCTATGGCGTCGATTACGTTCTGATCGACCCGGATTCGCCGCATCGCCCGCTGCTGTTTTCGCGGCGGGGCCGGAACCTGACCTCGGTGCTGGACCGTCATCACGGCGGCGCGCCGGGCAAGGGGCGCGGCGCGGTCTGGGCGCGCGAGGTGCTGGCCTCGGCCGGGCTTGAGGGCTACTATAAATTGCTGTTGCTGACCCAGCCGGGCATCTGCGGCTATGTGTTCAACCCGGTCAGCTTCTGGCTGGCCCAGCGCGGCGGCGACCTGATCGCGGTGATCGCCGAGGTGAACAACACCTTCGGCGACCGGCATTCCTATCTGTGCCACAAACCCGGATTTCAGCCGATCGCCTATACCGACCGGCTGGAGGCGGCCAAGGTGTTCCATGTGTCGCCGTTTCAACAGATCGCTGGCGGGTATCGCTTTAATTTCGGGCTGTTCCCTGACCGGATCAGCATTCGCATTGCCCATCACAACGGCGACCAAGGGGTGATCGCAACCCTGTCCGGCCCGCGCAAACGTTTAAGCAACCGGTCGATCATTTCCGCCCTTCTGCGCCGTCCTGCCGGTGCGTTCCGAACGATTTCCCTTATTTACTGGCAAGCAATTCGGCTTAAACTCAAAGGTGCGACCTACCGCACCCGCCCTGCCCCGCCCGCGAAGGAGGTAAGCTGATGCTGTTTCTGACCGACCGCGTAAAGCGCGATTTCCTAAGCACCTGCGAAGGGATCGAACACGGCAGCCTGCGTTTGAAAACCCCCGAGGGCGACGTGCATTATTTCGGCAAGGGCGCACCCGAGGCCGATATCGACATTCACGACTGGGCGGTGGTCAGCGCGCTGGCGGCGCGCGGCGATATCGGACTGGGCGAAACCTATGTCGAAGGGATGTGGGACACCTCGTCGATCGACGCGCTGGTGCAGGTGTCGCTGCTGAACATCGATAATTTCCGCAACTATGCCTATGCCAGTTTCTGGAATAGCCTGAAATACCGCACCGTCGACCGTATTCTGCGCGCCAATTCGCGCCGGGGCGCCGCCCGCAATATCCGGGCGCATTACGATGTCGGGAACGAGTTTTACCAGCTGTGGCTGGACCCTTCGATGACCTATTCCTCGGCCTTGTTCAAGGCTGGTGACAACGACCTGACGCGGGCGCAAAACCGCAAATATGATCGCATTCTCAATCGCTTGCCCGAAGGCGAGCGTATTCTGGAAATCGGCTGTGGCTGGGGTGGTTTTGCTGAACGCGCCGCCGATCAGGGCCGGTTCGTGACCGGGCTGACGATCTCGCCGAACCAGAAAGGCTATGCCGATGCGCGGCTGGACGGGCGGGCGGATATCCGGCTGGAAGATTACCGCGCCGTCACCGGAACCTTCGACAATATCGTGTCGATCGAGATGATCGAGGCCGTCGGTCTGGCCTATTTGCCCGCCTATTTCGAGACCATCAAG
>NZ_JBFHDW010000292.1:0-3167 GCF_041584535.1 Actibacterium sp.
CACCATGCCCGAAAGAGGAGTCGCCATGGACCGCACGGATGTCAGCCTGATCGCTTTGCGTCGCATTCTGCGGGCGACCGAACTTTTCGGCAAAGAACTGGCGCAGGCGGCCGGGCTTACTCCGGTGCAGTTTCGGGTGCTTCAGATCACCGCCGAAACCGGCAGCGCGACGCCCAAAGGCATCGCCACACGAATGGGCGTGGCGCAGGCGACGGTGACGGTTCTGGTCGATAAGCTGGTTGCGCGGGGCATGGTGACGCGGGTGCGTTCGGAAACGGATCGGCGCCAGACCAACGTGGTCGTGACCGAGGCCGGGCGCAGCGCGATTCAGCAGGCGCCGGATGCGTTGCAACAACGCTATGTGCGGGCGTTTCAGAAGCTTGAGGATTGGGAACAGGCGCAGCTGATCTCGTCGCTGGAACGGGTCGCGGGGATGCTGGACGCCGAAGGCATGGATGCCGCGCCGGTGCTGGATACCGGCGATTTCAGCAGTTGATATTTAAGGGATAGCTTTGGGTAAAATCGCCCCCGCAATCCGTGACTGCGGGGGCGATTGTCTTAGGCCAGATCGTAGCGATCGGCAGTCATCACCTTGGTCCATGCGGCAACAAAGTCTTTCACGAACTTCTCTTTGTTGTCGTCCTGAGCATAGACCTCGGCATAGGCGCGCAGGATCGAGTTCGAGCCGAACACAAGATCCATGCGGGTGGCGGTCCATTTCACCGCGTCCGACGCGCGGTCACGGATTTCATAGATGCCATCGCCGGTCGGCACCCATTTATAGGCCATGTCGGTCAGGTTGACGAAAAAGTCCGTGCTCAGCGCGCCGACGTTATCGGTCAGAACCCCATGCGCGGTGCCGCCGTGGTTGGTGCCCATGACCCGCATGCCGCCGACCAGAACCGTCATTTCGTTGGCGGTCAGGCCCATCAGTTGTGTGCGGTCCAGCATCAGCTCTTCCGGGCTGACGGCATAGTCCTTTTTCAGCCAGTTGCGATAGCCATCGGCGACCGGCTCAAGCACGTCGAACGAGGCGGCATCGGTCATATCCGCGGTTGCGTCGCCCCGGCCCGGTGCGAATGGCACTGCAATGTCGAACCCAGCGGCCTTGATCGCGGACTCGACCCCGACATTGCCCGCCAGAACGATCACGTCAGCGATGCTGGCGCCATGTTTGGCCGCGATCGGTTCCAGCGCCGACAGGACGCGGGCCAGACGGGCGGGCTCGTTTCCGGCCCAGTCTTTTTGCGGCGCCAGACGGATGCGGGCACCGTTTGCGCCGCCGCGATAGTCGGACTGGCGGAAGGTGCGGGCGCTGTCCCATGCGGTTGCGATCATATCAGCGGCGGTAAGACCCGTCGCCGCGATGTCGGCCTTGACCGCATCGACATTATAGCCGGTGCTGCCCGCCGGAACCGGATCTTGCCAGATCAGTTCCTCTTGCGGCGCGTCCGGGCCGACATAGCGGGTTTTCGGGCCCATGTCGCGGTGGGTCAGCTTGAACCACGCGCGGGCGAACGTGTCTTTGAAATACGCGGGGTCAGCGATGAATTTCTGACAGATCGCGTTATAGACCGGGTCGATTTTCATCGCCATGTCGGCATCGGTCATGATCGGGTTATGGCGTTTGTCCGGGTCCGAGGCATCGCGCGGCATGTCGCGTTCCTTGATGACGATCGGCTCCCATTGCCATGCGCCAGCGGGCGATTTCCGCAGTTCCCAGTCATGGCCGAACAGCATGTCGAAAAAGCCCATGTCGAACTTGGTCGGTTCCGAAGTCCACGCGCCTTCGATCCCCGAGGTCACAGCATTCGCGGCCTTGCCGCCCATGTTGGGGTTTTCCCAGCCCATGCCCTGCGCCTCGACCCCGGCGCTTTCCGGGTCCGGGCCCAAGGCCGAGGCATCGCCGTTGCCGTGGGTCTTGCCGATGGTGTGGCCGCCAGCGGTCAGGGCGGCGGTTTCCTCGTCATTCATCGCCATCCGGGCAAAGGTCTCGCGGACCTGCGCTGCGGTCTTGATCGGGTCGGGTTTGCCGTTGACGCCTTCGGGGTTCACATAGATCAGACCCATCTGCACGGCGGCCAGCGGGTTTTCCATGGTCTCGGGTTTTTCCACATCGCCATAGCGCCCGTCCGACGGGGCCAGCCACTCTTTTTCAGCGCCCCAATAGACGTCTTTTTCCGGGTGCCAGATGTCTTCGCGGCCAAAGGCAAAGCCAAAGGTTTTCAGGCCCATCGATTCATAGGCCATATTCCCGGCCAGAATGATCAGGTCGGCCCAGCTGACTTTGTTGCCGTATTTCTTCTTGATCGGCCACAGCAGGCGGCGCGCCTTGTCGAGGCTGACGTTATCCGGCCACGAGTTCAGCGGCGCAAAGCGCTGGTTGCCGGTGCCGCCACCGCCGCGCCCGTCGGCCAGACGGTAAGACCCCGCCGCGTGCCACGCCATGCGAACCATCAGGCCGCCGTAATGGCCCCAGTCAGCAGGCCACCAGTCCTGACCGTCGGTCATCAGCGCCTTGAGATCGGATTTCAATGCGTCGACATCCAGCTTTTTCAGCTCTTCGCGATAGTCAAAGCCGGGCCCCATCGGGTTGGTCTTGCTGTCGTGCTGATGCAGGATGTCAAGGTTCAGGGCATTCGGCCACCAGTCCATGACACTGCTGCTGACGGCGGTGTTGCCGCCATGCATGACCGGACATTTGCCCGCCGCGTTTACGTCATTCCCGTCCATTTTGCTCTCCCTGGATCGCTTGGTCGTGTTTTGGGGCAGAGTTCGCAACACGCCACGCTATCCCGACTATGCCCGGACGCGCGATGAGTCTTCTCTGCTTGCAACCACACTACCACTCGCGGGCCATCTGGAAAATTTGCATTTACAAATCGAATGGATAAGAAAAACTAATGACGTGGGCGCGGTGATCCCTTGGCACCCTGCGGTTCCGCGAAAGTGGCGCAGCGTCGGCATCTGCCGACGGGCCGCAAATGCCTTTTGGCGGGCGGGAAACTCGGTCTATGGTCACCGTGGTGACAGCGCCGCGTCCTTGGGATGACCGGGACGCAGTCAAGGGAGGGAAAACACCGATGACGCAGAACAAGGCCGCCCTTGTAACCGGCGCCTCCAGTGGTCTTGGCGCGCATTTCGGCCGGGTTCTGGCCGCACAGGGC
>NZ_JBFHDW010000293.1:0-3165 GCF_041584535.1 Actibacterium sp.
CGCCACTACCGGCGCTCCGGCGCCCGCGACCTCGCCCGGATCATAGAACACCTTGTCGATCTGGCCGCCGACCGGGGCTGTCACCACGCGGTCGTTCAGGGCCGAGCGGGCGTCGTCCAATTGCGCCTCGGCTGCTTCAAGCGTGGCCTCGGCGGCGATGCGCTGGGCGTCGCGGGCCGGCAGTTCGGCGACCTGAAGCTGGGCCTCAAGCTGGGCCACGCGGGCATTGGCGCTTTGCAGATTGGCGGTGTCGCTATCGACCCGCGCTTGCGAGATCGAGCCGCTGATCAGCAGTTGTTGCGAGCGCTGAACCGTCGATTGCGCCAGCTTCTGATCGGCCCGCGCCTGATCCAGCGAGGCGCGGATCACGTCGATCTCGGCGCTGCGGCTGCCGGTCGAGAGGTTCTCAAGATTGGCCTGCGCCACCGCGACCTGCGCCTCGGCCGATCGCAGCGCCGCCACCTGATGCGTGTCGTCGATGCGGAACAGAACCGCGCCCGCCGCCACCTGTGCCCCCTCTGAGGTGTCGATCTGCGCGATGCGCCCGGCGGCAGTGGGGGCGACATAGACATATTCGCCCTCGGCATAGCCATTATAGGCAGTGACGCCGGGGTCGATCAGGCCGGGGGCAATCGTGCCCAGAATAGCGATGATCCAGTCGGGAAGCGTGCTCATGTCGCGTCTCCTTTGGGCGGTTCCAGCCCGGCAAAAAGTATGGACAGGTGGTTTTCGACCAGTTTTTCCATCTGAAGCCCGCCTTCGGGTTCGATACCGAACACCCGAGACAGGATCATATGGGCCAGAACCGGCCCCATGATGGTGCGGGTCGTCAGTTCGGGGTCGATCGCGCGGATATGGCCGCCCGCGACGCCTTGCGCCAGCAGCGCCGTGATCGCAGGCAAGGCGCGGTCCAGCACCGCCCGGCGAAACAGGGCCGCGACATCGGGTGCGGCGGGGGCCTCGTGCAGGACCAACAGCGGCACCGCGCGGATTTTCTCGTCGCTCATCGCGGCGGCCAGCATGCGCAGGAATTGCCCGATCACCGGGCGCGGGTCGCCCTTATGCGCGGCGATCATTTCAAACGCCGCGCCGGTCAGCGGCCCGATGGCGCGGGTGACAAGCCCCTCTAACAGGGCGTCTTTCGACGGAAAATACAGATAGACCGCGCCTTTCGACAGGCCAGCGCGGCGGGCGATCTGTTCGACGGTGGTGCGGGCGTAGCCCTGTTCGGTGAACAGCTCCAGCGCCGCATCCAGCACCTCGTCAGGGCGGGCCTCGGCCCGGCGACGGAATTTCGGCCGTGGTGAGTCGGGCGTTTCCATTTGCACAAAATAACTGACCGGTCAGTTAGTAGCAAGCCCGCCGCGACGTTCTTTACCAGTTCAGACCTGAGCCACGCCACGGTCGCGCACGCTTTCCATCGACACATAGGTCGAGGTCGAGGCCACATGTGGCAGGCGCGATACGCTTTCGCTGAGCACCCGGCGATAGTCGCGGATGTCGCGGGTGCGGACCTTGATCAGATAGTCGAAACCGCCGGCGATCATGTGGCATTCCTCGAATTCGGGGATCTGGCGCACGGCGGCGTTAAAGGCCTGCAACGCCTGCTCGCGGGTGTCGGTCAGGCGCACCTCAAGAAAGGCCACATGTTCCAGCCCCAGCTTGCGCGGCGACAGTTCGGCGCGATAGCCGGTGATGACGCCTTCGGCCTCAAGCCGCCGCACCCGCGCCGTGACCGGGGTTTTCGACAGGCCGACCTTTTGCCCCAGTTCGATCATCGATATTCGACCGTTGCGGGCCAGTTCGCCCAGAATGGCCCGATCTATCCGGTCCAGATTGGGTTGGTCGGTCATGGCGATACTCCTGAAAACTTGATCATATTTGGTAAAAAGGGGCGCTAATTTCCAAAATACAGGCAAAAAGCATAGCTGATTTCGGATATTATGGGCTGAAATCACCTTTCAGGACAGCCGGAAATGATCCGCATTGATCAAAAATGGGACCGCAACAAACGCCGGGACGAGGCGCTGCTGCTGCGCGACCTGACCGCCAGCGCCGATCTGTCGCCCAAGGCGCGGGCTGCGATCGTTTCGGATGCCATCGGTCTGGTCGAACGGATTCGCGCCGCCAGCCGACCGGGTCTGATGGAGGTGTTCCTGACCGAATACGGCCTATCGACCGATGAGGGCGTGGCGCTGATGTGTCTGGCCGAGGCGCTGTTGCGGGTGCCCGACGCCCAGACCATCGACGCGCTGATCGAAGACAAGATCGCGCCCTCGGACTGGAGCCGCCATATCGGCCATTCGTCCTCGCCGCTGGTCAATGCCTCGACATGGGGGCTGATGCTGACCGGCAAGGTGCTGGACGAGGGCCAGCCGGGGATTTCCGGCACGCTGCGCGGCATGGTCCGCCGTCTGGGCGAGCCGGTGATCCGCACCGCTGTCAGCCGCGCCATGCGGGAAATGGGGCGGCAATTCGTGCTGGGGCAGGATATTGGCGCCGCGATGAAACGCGCCGCCGAGAAAGAGGCGCGCGGCTTTACCTATTCCTACGACATGTTGGGCGAGGCCGCGATGACCGCCGCCGACGCCGCCCGCTATGCCACCGCCTATCGCAACGCGATCACCGCGATCGGGGGCGCCTGTGCCCATGCCGATATCGCCGCCAACCCCGGCATCTCGGTCAAGCTGTCGGCGCTGCATCCGCGCTATGAGGTCGCCAAGTTTGACCGGGTCATGGCCGAACTGGTGCCGGTGCTGCGCGATCTGGCGCGTCAGGCCGCCGCCGCCCGCATGGGCCTGAACATCGACGCGGAAGAGGCCGACCGGCTGGGCCTGTCGATGCAGGTGATCGAGGCGGTTCTGGCCGACCCCCGGCTTGCGGGCTGGGACGGGTTCGGTGTGGTGGTTCAGGCCTATGGCCGCCGCGCGGGTAAGGTTCTGGACGAGCTGTATCAGATGGCCACCCGCCTTGACCGGCGGATCATGGTGCGGCTGGTCAAGGGTGATTATTGGGACACTGAAATCAAGCGGGCTCAGGTCGCGGGTCTGACGGATTTCCCGGTGTTCACCCGCAAGGCGGCGCCCGATATCAGCTATCTGGGCAATGCCCGTAAAGTGCTGGCGATGACCGACCGGGTCTATCCGCAATTCGCCACTCATAACG
>NZ_JBFHDW010000294.1:0-3142 GCF_041584535.1 Actibacterium sp.
CAAAAGCGGCGGTTCAGCAACCAGCGCCTGATCCAGCAGGTTCAGCAAATCATCATGGCCGATCAGCGCGGCGCCGGATTGGGCAATCAGCGCGGGCAATTCGACGGGCAGATCAGCGGCAATATCGCCCGCCTGCGCCAAGCCGTTGCGAATGGCCGCCAGATCGCGCGGGCCGCCCCGATCCAGACCCAGTCGCGACAGGGCACGATCCATGTCAGGGGCCTTGCGCAGATGGCTGCGCAGATTTTGCGATAAACGAGACTGTTCCACCATGAAACGCACAGATTCCAGCCGCGCATGAATGATGTCCAGATCGCGCGAAGGGCTAGAGATCCGCCGCTCAAGCAGGCGCGCGCCGGCTGCGGTCACGGTGCGATCAACCGCCGCCAGCAGCGATCCGTCGCGCCCGCCACTCAGGCTGGCGGTCAGTTCCAGATTGCGCCGGGTCGCGGCGTCGATCTGAACATTGCCCGAGGCCAATTCGCGCACTGGTGTCCGCAGCAGCGGCAGTTTGCCCTTTTGCGTGATGTCCAGATAATCGACCACGGCGCCCATAGCCGCCATTTCGGCGCGGGAGAAATTGCCGAAAGCGTCAAACGTATTGACGCCGAACAGGGTTTCCAACCGGTTTTCGGCGTTGGTGCTATCAAAGCTGCTGCGTGCCAGCGGGGTCAGCGCCGCGCCGGATTCAGAGACTATTTCAGCCAAATCAGCCTCGAACGCCTCGGAAACCAACAATTCGCGCGGGGCGAGGCGGGCCAGTTCGGGCAGCAGCCGCACGCGCGGGCAAGGCATGACGCGAAACGCGCCGGTGGAAATATCGACCCACGCCAATGCGGCGGCATCGCGCACTTCGGCATAGGCGGCAAGAAAGTTGTGGCGTCGCGCCTCAAGCAGCGAATCCTCGGTCAGGGTGCCTGGCGTGACCAGCCGCACCACCCCGCGCTTGACCACTGATTTCGAGCCGCGCTTTTTTGCCTCGGCCGGATCTTCCAACTGCTCACACACCGCAACGCGAAAGCCTTTGCGGATCAGGGTCAGGAAATAGCCTTCGGCGGAATGAACCGGCACGCCGCACATCGGAATATCCTCGCCCAGATGCTTGCCGCGTTTGGTCAGCGCAATATCCAGCGCCTGCGAGGCCGCGACGGCATCGTCGAAAAACATCTCGTAAAAATCGCCCATCCGGTAAAACAACAGCGCATCCTTATGCGCGGCTTTGATTTCCAGAAATTGCGCCATCATCGGCGTCACGGCTGAATTGGCGATTGTCACAGGGGCCCCCGGGCGTTTCTTGTGGCTAACCATACAAATGCCCGGAATCAGGTGAAAGCAAATTTCCATATTTTATTGAGGGTTCGCGTTGTGGGCGCTATGAGGACAGAACGCTTAGGGAGGGCAGCCAATGGCGAGCAAGAACAAGATCACTCGGGAAGAGGCGCTGGCCTATCATATCGACCCGACTCCGGGGAAATATGAGATCGTCGCCACGACGGCGATGACCACCCAGCGCGACCTGTCGCTGGCCTATAGCCCCGGCGTTGCCGTGCCGGTCGAGGCAATCGCCGAAAACCCCGAAACCGCTTATGATTATACCGTCAAAGGCAACATGGTTGCGGTGATTTCGAACGGCACCGCCATCCTTGGGCTGGGCAACCTTGGCGCGCTGGCCAGTAAGCCGGTGATGGAGGGCAAGGCAGTTCTGTTCAAACGCTTTGCCGACGTGAACGCCATTGATATCGAACTGGACACCGAAGACCCGGAAGAGATCATCAAAGCGGTCTCGCTGATGGGTCCGACCTTTGGCGGCATCAACCTTGAAGACATCAAGGCGCCCGAATGCTTTATCATCGAGCAGCGCCTGAAAGAGATGATGGATATCCCGGTCTTTCACGACGACCAGCACGGCACCGCCGTGATCTGCGCCGCCGGTCTGATCAACGCGCTGCACCTGTCGGGCAAAAAGATCGGCGATTGTCGGATCGTTCTGAACGGCGCCGGCGCGGCGGGGATTGCCTGTCTTGAACTGATCAAGACCATGGGTGCCAAGCATGACAATTGCATCATGTGCGACACCAAGGGCGTGATTTATCAGGGCCGCACTGAAGGCATGAACCAGTGGAAATCGGCCCATGCCGCCAAGACCGACGCCCGCACGTTGGAAGAGGCGATGCGGGATGCCGACGTGTTCCTTGGTGTCTCGGCCAAGGGTGCGGTTACGCCGGAAATGGTTGCCAGCATGGCGCCGAATCCGGTGATTTTCGCCATGGCGAACCCGGATCCCGAAATCACCCCCGAAGAGGCACACGAGGTTCGCGCCGACGCCATCGTCGCCACCGGTCGTTCGGATTACCCGAACCAGGTGAACAACGTGCTTGGCTTTCCCTACCTGTTCCGCGGCGCGCTGGATATTCAGGCTCGTGCGATCAATGACGAGATGAAAATCGCCTGCGCCGAAGCATTGGCCGCCCTTGCGCGCGAGGATGTCCCGGACGAGGTGGCGATGGCCTATGGCCGCAAGCTGACCTTTGGCCGCGATTACATCATTCCGACGCCGTTCGATCCGCGCCTGATCTACACCATCCCGCCCGCAGTGGCGCGCGCTGGCATGGATACCGGCGTGGCCCGGCGTCCGATTATTGATCTCGAAGGTTATGAAGAGGCGCTTAAGG
This sequence comes from Actibacterium sp., assembly GCF_041584535.1. Classification (GTDB taxonomy): domain Bacteria; phylum Pseudomonadota; class Alphaproteobacteria; order Rhodobacterales; family Rhodobacteraceae; genus Actibacterium_D. Next base: position 2,673 of record NZ_JBFHDW010000294.1, read on the forward strand.
CGCGGATGGATCCGACCGCCAGCATGCTGCGCGGCATCGCCGCCCGCGCCAAGGGCGCGCAGGCCCGGATCGTGTTCGCCGAGGGCGACGAAGAGCGCGTCCTGCGCGCCGCCGTCCAATATCAACGCGGCGGTTTCGGTCAGTCGGTCGTCGTTGCCCGTGAAGATAACGTTCGCAATCTGCTGGATCGCGCCGGGATCGGCGATGCTTATGACGAGCTTGAGATCGTCAACGCTGCGAATTGCCCGCATCTGGATAGCTATCGCAACTTTGTCTACCAGCGGCTTCAGCGCAAAGGCCATGATATGCACGATGCGCACCGGCTGGCCTCGCGCGATCGGCATGTGTTCGCCTCGCTGATGCTGGCGCATGGTCATGCCGATGGCATGATCACCGGTGCGACGCGGAAATCGGCGCAGGTGCTTGAGAAGATTAACTATGTCTTCGACGCGCGCGCCTCGGATGGGGCG
>NZ_JBFHDW010000295.1:0-3124 GCF_041584535.1 Actibacterium sp.
CTCACCGGCGGGCTGGAGGACCGGGGCGCGGGCAATCTCTTTAACCTGCCGGTGCCGCGCGGCCTGAACGACAGCGAATTCGACGCCATCCTGAACGATCTGATCCTGCCGCGCGTGGCGGCGTTCCGGCCCGATGCGATCGTGCTGCAATGCGGGGCCGACGCGGTGGACGAAGACCCTTTGTCCCGGCTTGCCCTGTCGAACAACGCGCATTGGTCGGCGGTGGCGGCGCTTGGGCCACTGACGCCGCGCTATCTGGTGCTGGGCGGAGGCGGCTATAACCCGTGGTCGGTGGGGCGGCTTTGGGCCGGGGTCTGGGCGACGCTGGCCGGGCACACCATCCCCGAGCGTCTGCCCGATCCGGCCCAGTCGGTCCTGCGCGACTTGCGGTTTGACGGCAACAGCCGGGGCCGCAACCCGCCCGAGCACCTGTTCACCACCCTGCGCGATGCGCCGCGTCCCGGTCCAATCCGGCCCGAGATCCGCGCCCGTCTTGTCCATCTGTCGCAAAGGCCCGCCCCATGACCCGAACCTTCGTCGCCCTGACCCCGCCCGACACGGCGCTGGACGCCCTGGTCGCCTTGCAACGCAATCTGCCCGCGCCGCGGCTTGTCCCGGCCGAAAACATGCACCTGACGCTGGCGTTTCTGGGCGATCTGTCCGACGCCGATCTGGATGAATTGCATCTGGCGCTGTCGGCCATTCACACCCGGCCCTTTGATCTGTGCGTGGCCGGTCTGGACGTGTTCGGCGGCGATACACCCCGGCAGGTCCATGCAACGCTGCGCCCGTCCGAGCCGCTGATCCAGTTGCAGGCCTCGGTCTTGCGTGCCGCCCGCCGCGCCGGGCTGACCGTGGCGCATCGGCGCTTTGTGCCGCATATCACGCTGGCCCGGCTGCCAATGCTGGTCGATTATGCCGCCATCGGGCGGTTCGTTGCGACCCGCGCCCTGTTGCCGGGGCCGGAATTTGCGGTCGGATCGTTTCAGATGTTCGCTTCGCACCTGTCGGACAAGGGGGCCCGATACGAGGTTCTGGCCGACTATCCGCTTATCGGCTAAGCGCCTGAATTCGTCCAACCAGATCGGCCAGCCCATCCGCGCTGCCCAATGCCGCAATCGCCGCCTTGGCGCGGACGGGCAGGGCAGTGGTTTGCGCCGGGGTCAGCAGGGCTTGGGTCAGGTCATCGGCATTTCGGATCAACAGGCTGCCACCCGCCGATTGCAGGGCGGCATAGCCCTCGGCGAAATTCTCAAGATACGGGCCGTGCAGGATCGCGCTGTCAAAGGCGGCGGGCTCGAACGGGGTATGGCCGCCCTTGGGCACCAGCGAGCCGCCAACGAATGTCACCCCCGCCAGCGCATACCACAGCGGCATTTCCCCCAGCGTATCCGCCAGATAGACCGGCGCGGTCGGCGCATGTCCGGCCGCGCGGCGGGCAAAGCCCAGACCGGCCTGCGCGATCAGCGCTGCCACCTCGTCTCCGCGGCGCGGGTGGCGCGGGGCAAGGATCAACCGCAGATCGGGGTCCTGGGCATGGGCGCGGGCAAAGCCTTGCAGGATGATCTGATCCTCGCCCGCATGGGTCGAGGCCGCCAGCACCGTCTTGTCGCGTGGCAGCAAAGCCGCCAGCGTCGCCAGATCGCCGGCATCGGGCCGGGGCGGTGCCTGAGTCAGTTTCAGGTTCAGCGCCGGGGCGATCCGGGCCGCATCCACCCCCAGCGCCGCGAACCGCGATTGCGAGGCCTGATCCTGCGCCGACACAAGGCTCAGCGCCCCCAGCACCCGCCGCGCCAGCCCCGGCAGTTTCGCCCAGACCCGCGCCGATTTCCCGGACATCCGGCCCGAGACCACGATCACCGGGCGCTGCCGGGCCTGCATCATCAGCAACCGGTTCGGCCAGAGTTCATTTTCGACAATGATCAGCGCGGCGGGTTGCCAGCGGCGCAGAAACCGCGCCAGCGCCCAGCGATAATCCAGCGGCGCCAGCGCCACGCTGACCCGCGCCAGCCCCCAACCCGCGACCAGATCGCGCCCGGTTTCTGAATTGCAGGTGATCAGCAGGCGCAGCGCTGGGTCGCTGGCCAGCAACGCCTCGATCAGCGGGCGGGCCGCGGTGGCCTCGCCATTCGAGGCGGCATGCAGCCACAGAACCGGGCCATTGCCATCCCCGCCACCCAACCGCTGGTCCAGACCGCCGCCGCGCAGCAGCTTGACCGCGACAAACGGCGCGGCAAGGGTCAGCAGAAAGCGATAGAGAAACACGTGCGCAGGCCCCGGTTGGTTCAGACCTCAGCACTAAGGGGCAGGGCGCGCCCATGCAAGACGCGCCCGAAGTTTGCGGTCCGGTTACAGAACGAAATCGGCGCGTCCAAGGTCGGCGGGGTCGATATCGGCAAGGAACACGGTTTGATCCTCGTAGATGATCGTTGTGCCGGTGTCGTCCGAGAACACGTCGAATTGCCAGATCCGGATGCGGTCATAATCGGAAAAGTCCAGCAGATCGACGCCGTCCTCAAAATCGGTGACCGTGTCATAGCCGCCGCCATCGACGGTAAAGATGAACGTGTCCGCGCCGCCGTTGCCGGTCAGGACGTTGTCGCCTTCGTTCCCGATCAAGGCATCATTGCCGCTGCCGCCGGTGGCGTTCTCGATCATCACGCCATTGGCGATGGTATAGCCGCCATAGATGCCATCGGCATAAGAGATCCAGCCGCCGCCGCCCTCTTCGATGCCCAGCGTCGCATCGCGCAGGTCGATGACCACCGCGCCGGTGCCGTCAAAGCGAATCTCGTCGGTGCCGCCGGTGTCCCAGATACAGGCAAAGAACGTGCCCGGTTCGTTGGTGTCGGGCAGGTAATAGACGTCATCGCCGTTATGGTAATCCTCGTTCGCGCCGTATTTGTCCTGCAACAGCGCGATATCGACCGCCATCGGCGTGCCCTGATAGCCCCAGTCCACCGTGTCGGCATAGGTTAGTTGACCGCTGGGGTGTGTGGCCCAGCCATCGACATAGGACATGATGGTATAGACGCCTTGGTTCAGGTCCAGATAGCCGGTGTCGCCGCTGCTCGACACGCCCGGCAGGACGGTCGAGCCACCGCCGGTGTCATGCGGATGCGCC
>NZ_JBFHDW010000296.1:0-3116 GCF_041584535.1 Actibacterium sp.
AAACATGTCCGATACCATCCGTGAACAAGCCGCCAAGGCGCTGAGCGAAGTCGAACAGGTCACCGCGGTGATCCTGCCCGAACCGGTTGGCGAGGTCGTGCCGCTTGAGTCCGCCGACGCCCCTGTCGCTGCCGAAATCCGCAAGCGCATTGATGAAATCGACATGGGCGACACCACCTCGATCATCGAATTCGGCTCCTCCGCGCAGGCCGAGCTGCAACAGATCAGCCAATCGATGCTGGCCGATGTGCGCAACAAGGATGTCGGTCCGGCGGGCGACAGCCTGCGCAATATCGTCACCACGATCCGCGGGTTCTCGATCTCGGAACTGGACGTGCGCCGCGAACGCAGCTGGTGGGAGAAACTGACCGGCAAGGCCGCGCCCTTTGCCAAGTTTCTGGCCCGGTATGAGGATGTGCAGGGTCAGATCGACAAGATCACCGACAACCTGCTGACCCACGAGCACAAGCTGCTGAAAGACATCAAGTCTTTGGACAAACTCTATGAAAAGACACTGGATTTCTACGACGAGCTGGCGCTGTATATCGCCGCCGGCGAGGAAAAGCTGAAAGAGCTGGACGGCCGCGACATCCCGACCAAAGAGGCCGAACTGAAATCCGCCGCCCCCGATCAACAGGTGATCATGGCGCAGGAACTGCGCGATCTGCGCGCTGCCCGCGACGATCTGGAACGCCGGGTGCATGACCTGAAACTGACCCGTCAGGTGACGATGCAATCGCTGCCGTCGATCCGTCTGGTGCAGGAAAACGACAAGTCGCTGGTCAACAAGATCAACTCGACCCTCGTGAACACCGTGCCGCTGTGGGAAACCCAGCTGGCGCAGGCAGTGACGATCCAACGCTCGCGCGAGGCGGCCGAAGCCGTGCGCGCCGCCAACGATCTGACCAACGAATTGCTGACCGCCAATGCCGAGAACCTGCAACAGGCCAACCGGATCGTGCGTCAGGAAATGGAACGCGGCGTGTTCGACATCGAGGCGGTGAAATCGGCTAACGAGACCCTGATCGCCACGATCAACGAAAGCCTCGCCATCGCCGACGAAGGCAAGGCCCGCCGCGCCGCCGCCGAAATCGAGCTGAAAAAGATGGAGGCCGACCTGCGCGATACGCTGGCCTCGGCCAAGGCGCGCAAGGATGGCGTCGGCGACAATGCCGGCACCGCCGTTCCCGGCGCCTGAGGCGACATGACCCCGCGCCGCACCCATGGACCTCTGACCGCCCTGGCCCTGGCGCTGGGGCTGTCAGCCTGTCAGATGGGCGGCACCCTGACCTCGGCCACCGCGCCGCAATCGCGGCCCGACATGACGCCCGCGGTGCAATCGGCGCAAAGCAAGGCGTTGGAAAGCTATTACGCCCGGGTGGAAACCGACCTGTTGACGCGCGGGCTGGTGCGCTCTGATGGCGGCGGCCCGGACACGCCGTTCTCGCAACGGCAACTGGTCGAGAATTTCGTCCAGATCGCGCTGTATAACGAATATGATTTCAGCAACGGCATTCTGGTGCCGCGCAAATCCGCCAGCCGTCTGCGCCGCTGGTCCGGCCCGGTCCGCATGAGCGTCAGCTTTGGCGAAACCGTGCCCGCCGAAAAGCGCCGCAAGGATATGAACGACACCGCCGCCTATGCCCGCCGCCTGACCCGGCTGACCGGCAATCCGGTGACGCTGACCAGCCCGGCCAATGCCAATTTCCATGTGCTGTTCCTGAACGAGGACGAACGCCGCGCCCTAGGCCCGCAATTGCAGACGCTGGTGCCCGGCGTGACCAACAGCCTGATCCGCTCGATCACCGACATGCCGCGCTCGACCTTCTGCACGGTCTATGCGTTCTCGCTGGACGATGCCTCGACCTATTACCGCGCGGTGGCGGTGATCCGGGCCGAGCAACCCGACCTGCTGCGCCTGACCTGCATTCACGAGGAACTGGCTCAGGGCATGGGGCTGGCCAATGACAGCCCCGCCGCGCGCCCGTCGATCTTTAACGACGACGAGGAATTCGCGCTGCTGACCTATCACGACGAATTGCTGCTGAGGATGCTGTATGACCCGCGCCTGACCCCCGGCATGACCGCCGAACAGGCGCGGCCGATCCTGCGGGACATCGCCTCGGACCTGATGGGCGGGTCAAGCTGATGCGCCCGCCCCGCTCCAACCGCCACTAACGAGGACCACATCATGGGTATTTTCGATTTTCTTTCCGGCGAATTCATCGACGTCATCCATTGGGTCGACGACACGCGCGACACCATGGTCTGGCGGTTCGAACGCGAAGGTCACGAGATCAAATACGGCGCCAAGCTGACCGTGCGCGAAGGTCAGGCAGCGGTCTTTGTCCACGAAGGCCAGCTGGCCGATGTCTTTACCCCCGGCCTCTATATGCTGGAAACCAACAACATGCCGCTGCTGACCACGCTTCAGCACTGGGATCACGGCTTTAAAAGCCCGTTCAAATCGGAAATCTATTTCGTCAACACCACCCGGTTCAACGACCTGAAATGGGGCACCAAGAACCCGATCATGCTGCGCGACCCGGAATTCGGCCCGACCCGGATCCGCGCCTTCGGCACCTACAGCGTCCGCGTCACCGACCCCGCCAAATTCCTGACCGAGATCGTCGGCACCGATGGCGAATTCACCATGGACGAAATCAGCTTCCAGATCCGCAATATCATCGTGCAGGAATTCAGCCGGGTGATCGCCGGATCGGGTATCCCGGTTCTGGACATGGCGGCGAATACCAACGATCTGGGCAAACTGATCGCCGCGCAAGTGTCCCAGACCCTGGCCGATTATGGCCTGTCCATGCCGGAATTCTACATTGAAAACATCAGCTTGCCGCCCGCAGTCGAACAGGCGCTGGACAAGCGCACGTCGATGGGGCTGGCAGGCGATCTGGGCAAGTTCACCCAATATTCCGCCGCCGAAGCCATGACCGCTGCCGCCCGCAACCCCGGCGGCGCTGGCGCGATGGGCGCGGGCATCGGCGCTGGTCTGGGCATGGCGATGGCCGGGCAGATGGCACAAACCGGCCCGTGGGGCGCGCCCGCGCCGCAAGCCGCCGCCCCCGCCGCGCCGCCCCCGCCGCCGGTCGAACATGTCT
>NZ_JBFHDW010000297.1:0-3098 GCF_041584535.1 Actibacterium sp.
GCCGTCGGTATCGCTGCCGGGCTATGACGTGCAAATTCTGGACGAAGGCGGTCACCCGATGCCTGCGGGCGAAATGGGCGCCATCGCGATCAAGCTGCCGCTGCCGCCGGGCACGCTGCAAAACCTGTGGAACGCCGAGGCGCGGTATAAGAAAAGCTACCTCGAACATTTCCCCGGTTATTACGAGACCGGCGATGCGGGTTACAAAGACGAAGACGGCTATCTCTACATCATGGCCCGCACCGATGACGTCATCAACGTCGCTGGCCACCGCCTGTCGACCGGCGCCATGGAAGAGGTCCTTGCCAGCCACCCGGATGTCGCTGAATGCGCGGTGATCGGGGTTGCGGACAAGCTGAAAGGCCAGATGCCGCTGGGCTTTGTCTGTCTGAACGCGGGCGTCGATCGCGATGCCGCCGACGTGTCCAAGGAATGCGCCACGCTGGTGCGGCAAAAGATCGGTCCGGTCGCGGCCTACAAGATGACCTGCGTCGTCGATCGCCTGCCGAAAACCCGCTCGGGCAAGATCCTGCGGGCGACCATGGTGAAAATCGCCGATGGCGAAGAGTTCAAGATGCCCGCGACCATCGACGATCCGGCCATTCTGGACGAAATCGCCGTGGCGCTGCAGACGCTGGGCTATCCGGGCGACAACTAAGCCCTTGAACTTTCGGGCGCCAACCTGTCGAATAAGATGGGTTGGCGCTTGTGCTTAGGCGCGATAGAACTAAGGCGCCGCAACTTTAACGGGTGGATGCCATGCGTCTTTGGTCAGAACTGGAGTATCAGATTTGACCGACCCTGCGGACACCCGGCCTGGGCCTGTGCCCACCGCGTCGCAACGCGCCGCCCTTCTGGGCCACGACATACGAAATGCTGTTTCCGATATTCTGGGCGGGTTGGCCCTGGCCGATCTCACAGGGCTGGACGACACGTCACGTCAGCAATTGGTCCGGGTGCGCAGCGCCAGCGAACAACTGGCCCGGCTCAGTGACGAGGTTCTGGCACTGGTCACCGGCGAAAGCCCCGGCGAACCCCATCAGAACAGCGCCCTGTCGTTGCGGGATTTCCTGACCGACACCAATGACCGCTGGTCAGCGCATGTGCAGGAGAAAAAGCTGCGCTTTGCCATTGAACTCAGCGATGACCTGCCGCCGCTGATCGGCTGCGACCGTGGCGCGCTTGAGCGCATCTTGGCCAACCTGATCGGCAATGCCACCAAGCACACCCAGCAGGGCGAGATTTCCCTGTCCGTCGGCATGCGCGCCCGCGAGACCCTGTGCCTGACCGTGCGCGACACCGGCCCCGGCTTCAGCGACGAGGCCATGGCCCTGCTGTTCGAGGCCGGCGGACGTCCGGTCGCCAGCAAAACCCCCGGCTCGGGGCTGGGCCTGCATATCGTGCATGATCTGGCGGAACAGCTTGGCGGTCATATCGAGGTCGGCAACCACTCTCTGGGTGGTGCGGCGGTGTCGCTGCTGCTGCCGCGCGCCGCTTGGGCGCCCGGCCCGGCCCAGCGCCGCGATGGCGATCATGCCCTGCCCGACCTGAGCGACAAGCGGGTGCTGGTGGCCGAGGACAACAAGACCAACCAGTTGCTGATCTCGCAAATGCTGGACACGCTGGGCGCGTGCTATCGTATCACCTCGGACGGGCAAGAGGCGCTGCTGGCGCTTGAGGACGGCCCCTATCAACTGGCGCTGATCGACATTGAAATGCCGCGCCTGTCGGGTCTGGACCTGATCCGCGCCCTGCGCCAGCGCGAGACCCTTGGACATAGTTCAGAAGGCGACGGGCGCGCCCTGCCGGTGCTGGCGATCACCGCTTATGTCCTGAGCGCCAACCGCGAGGAAATCTATGACGCCGGGGCCGATGGCATTCTGGCGAAACCGATCATGAGCATCGAATCCTTCGGCCACGCGATTTCCAACGTTCTGGCCAAGCATGGCGATCACAGCCTGCCCAGCCTGAAAGCCGAGGCCGGTTTCGCGCCGCTGAACGATCTGCATCTGGACCGGCTGATGGCCTTGGCCGGCGACGCCAACGGCCGCGAATTGCTGGACCGGCTGCGGCAGGACTTTGAAACCGTGCAAACCGGCATTCAGGACGGGCTGCGTCGGCCAGACTTTGCCTTGTTGCGGGCAAGGACACATGTTTTGATTTCTCTGGCCGGGGCGATCGGTGCAGACTATCTGCAAAACATGGCGGAAACACTGAACACAGCAGCGCATAACAAGGATTCGTCTCTGTCGGGGGTCGTCGGGCCACGGGTGATCTCGCAGGTGAACCGGGTGCTGGAGCGGCTGACGCAGGAATTCGAGGATCGCTTCGGCGAGGGCAGGACATGATACCGCAACCGCCCCTGTTGTTGATCGAGGACACGCCATCGTTGCAGATGGTGTATGAATCCGTGCTGACCTCGGCCGGCTACAAGGTGGCGGTCGCCGGCACCGCGCAAGAGGGTCTGGAACAATTCACCCGCCTGCGCCCGCATGTGGTGCTGCTGGACCTGATGCTGCCGGACCGGTCCGGTCTGGACCTGATGCGCGATTTGCTGGCGTTAAAGCCCGATACCAATGTGATCGTCGTTACCGCCAATGGCTCGATCAATCGGGCGGTCGAGGCGATGCGCGGCGGCGCTTATGAATTCCTGCTCAAGCCGTTCAACGAACAGCGGTTCCTGCACGCGGTCGAAAACGCCCTGTCCGATGCCCGCCGCCAGCGCGGCGACAAGCCCGATGCCGCCCCGCCCGGCGCGATGGCCGGGTTCGTCGGCAACTCGCCTGAAATGCAGCGGGTCTATGACCGGATCAGCTCGGTCGCGCGGTCGATGGCCACCGTGTTCATCACCGGCGACAGCGGCACCGGCAAGGAAATCTGCGCGCAGGCGGTTCACGCCAATTCCAACCGGGCGCGCGGGCCGTTCGTGCCGCTGAACTGTGGCGCGATCCCGCCCGACCTGCTGGAATCCGAGGTATTCGGCCATCTCAAGGGTTCGTTCACCGGCGCCATCGCCGACAAGCCCGGCGCGGCGGCGACCGCCGATGGCGGCACGCTGTTTCTGGACGAGATTTGCGAGATGGACCTGAACCTGCAAA
>NZ_JBFHDW010000298.1:0-3080 GCF_041584535.1 Actibacterium sp.
ACTGGGGTCTGCCCGACCCTGACCTTCACGCCGAATTCTACGCCGATGTGCCGACCAAGCGCCTGATCGCTTTTGTGGTCGATACGGTGCTGATCGTGCTGTTGTCGTTGCTGGTTCTGCCGTTCACCGCCTTTACCGGGATCTTCTTTTTCCCGGTGCTGATGATGTTGGTGGGCTTTGTCTATCGCGTCGTGACGCTGGCCGGTGGTTCGGCCACGCTGGGGATGCGGCTAAGCGCGATCGAGATGCGCGATGCCCGTGGTCAGCGGCTGGGCTTGTTTCTGGCCTTTTGGCACACGGTTCTGTTCTCGGTGTTCTTTGCCTCGATGCTTTTGCAGGCGGCGTCGATCCTGATGATGCTGACCGGGGCGCGGGCGCAGGGCCTGCATGATCTGCTTCTGGGCACCGCCGCCGTTAACCGCGCCGCCGGACAATAACCGCAAGGGGCTTGGCGACCGGAAAAACCTTTGCTAGCGTTTTTCAGGTCCTCAAAGGTTTGCCCGCCCCATGCGTCACACTCTGCCTCTTGCGCCGCAGTTCTACGTCACAGCGCCCCAGCCATGCCCCTATCTGGCCGACCGGATGGAGCGCAAGCTGTTCACGGCGCTGCAAGGCGACCATGCCGGACAGTTGAATGACGCGCTGAGCAAACAAGGGTTCCGGCGGTCGCAGAATGTGCTGTATCGCCCGTCTTGCACCGATTGCACCGCCTGCCTGTCGGCCCGGATCAAGGTCGCCGATTTCGCGCCCAGCCGCAGCCAGCGCAAGACCCGGCGCCGCAATACCGATCTGACCCGGCGCGCGACCTCGCCCTGGGCGACCGAGGATCAATACGCGCTGTTCCGGCATTATCTGGAAAGCCGTCATGCCGATGGCGGTATGGCCGATATGGATATTTTCGAATTCGCCGCCATGGTCGAGGAAACGCCGGTGCGCACCCGGATCGTCGAATATACCGCCCCCGGCGACACGCCGCGCGATCAGCCGGTCCTGACGGCGGTCTGCCTGACCGACGTTCTGGATGACGGTCTGAGCATGGTCTATTCCTTTTACGACCCCGAGGCACAGGCGCGCTCGTTGGGGACTTATGTGATCCTTGACCATATCGAGATCGCCCGCGAGGCCGGCCTGCCCTATGTCTATCTGGGCTATTGGGTGCCGGGCAGTCCCAAGATGGGCTATAAGGCCAAGTTTCAGGGGCTTGAGATCTACAAAGGCGGCGCATGGCAGCCGATTGGCGATCCGAACAGCCATGACAGCGAGACCCATCCGCTGTCGGTGTCGCCGATTGCCGAACAGGTGGCGCGGATATCGCTGCCGGACACACGGGCGCGCGACTAGGACCCCTCCGAAGTGCGGACATGAAAACGGGGGCCGAAGCCCCCGTTTTGCGTTTCAGATCAGTGCGTCAGCAAGCTGGGCACGATGGTCACGATGGATGGGAAGAACCACAAGATCCCCAGACCCACCACCTGGATCAGCACGAAAGGCACGATCCCGCGATAGATATGCCCGGTCGAGACCTCTGGCGGCGCCACCCCGCGCAGATAGAACAGTGCAAAGCCAAACGGCGGTGTCAGGAAGCTGGTTTGCAGGTTCACCGCGATCATGATTGTCACCCATTTCGGGTCGAACGTGCCGCCATAGATCACCGGCCCGACGATCGGCACCACGATGTAGATGATTTCAAGGAAATCCAGAACGAAGCCCAGAAAGAACAGCACCAGCATCACCAGCAGGAACACGGTGAATTCATTGTCAAAGCTGCGCAGGAAGGCCTGAATGTAATGTTCGCCCCCGAATGAGATCACCACCAGGTTCAGCAATTGCGAGCCAATCAGGATGGTGAACACCATCGAGGTCACCTTGGCGGTCTCGCGGACGATGACCTTCAGCACCCCGGTGCGCCACAGCACCCAGCAGGCATAGAGCAGGCCGAACATCGCAAAGTGATAAGCGATCTGGGCGACGCCAAAGGCGATCCAGTCCTCGAACCGGACGGTGTCCAGACCGACGCGCAGGTCGAAATCGGTGCCCGCAAGGATCATCACGCCAACAGCCAGCGAGGCCCAGATGATAATCTTGCCGGATTTCTGCTCATCCCGCAGCTTGCGATAGGCGGCCAGCATGATCGCGCCACCCGCCCCCAGCGCCGCGGCGGGCGTCGGGTTGGTGATGCCACCAAGGATCGAGCCCAGCACCGCAACGATCAGCACCAGCGGCGGGAAGGCCACGCGCAACAGCTCGTTTCGGCTAAGCAGCCCCATCGCATAGCGCACACCATAAAGCGCCATGATCAGCGGGATCGCCAGTCGCACCACCACCTGACCCGGCGAGGCCAGCGGCGACAGGAACAGCGCATCGACCAACAGCCCCACACCGATACCAACGGCACCGATCACCAGCGGGCGCGGATCGGCCAGCGGGGCCACACCGCGCGCGGCGGCGATAATGATCGACAACAGAACAAAGCCGATCATGATCGGGGTCGACAGCGGCGGGGCCGAGGCAACCATGGCGGCCTGCACGGCGGCGATCTCTTCGGCGCTGCGCTGGGTGCTGGTCTGCGCCCCGCCTGCCGCATCGATCTGAGCCTGCTGCTCAACCGCCAGATCCCATTTCTCCTGACCGTGCAGGTCGATCATCGAGACCTTGCACTGATCCGACACATTGGTGCGCAACACGGCGCTGTCGCCAAGATCGGAAAAGCTGCTGACAGTCATGTCCTGGCTGCCCGCGATGTTCAGGCTGCCTGCGGCAATCGCCATGGCGATGATCCCGGCAGGCACCACAAGGAACCACGTCAGCTTGTCCTGACGGGTGGCGGTGCTGATGCCGCCACCACCAACCGTCACCGGCGGGGCTTTTTCGGGCTTCAACAGCGCATAGCCAAAGGCATAGGCGCCATAAAGGAAGGCCAGCATCACGCCGGGCAGGATCGCCGCCTGAAACAACGTGCCGACCGAAACAACGGCCGCCTGCCCCAGATAGGTCAGCGCGTCCGAACAGCCCGCAAGCTGAGCGCGGGTTTCCTGCGCGGTGGAATAGATGTCACCGGCCAGCGTGCCCAACAGCACGAT
>NZ_JBFHDW010000299.1:0-3071 GCF_041584535.1 Actibacterium sp.
GCCGAGCTGGCTCAGCTTCTGGCCACGGGCGAGGTTCTGGCCGGTTGGGCCTGGAACGAAACCCTGCCGACCATGGCCGACGAAGGTTTCCCGATCGGGTTCCAGCGTGAGGCCAAGGAAGGCTCGTCGCTGTGGCTGTGTGGCTATGTGAACCTGAAGGATGGCGAAGGCGTCGAAGACAAGGCCTATGACTTCCTGAACGCGTTCCTTGACCCCTCGTCAACTCAGGCGCTGCTGGATGCCGGTTACGGTCAGGCCAACGCCAAGGCGATGGCGGCCTTTGGTGCCGACGCCCTGACCGCCGTGGGCCTTGGCCCGATCGACGCGCCGATTCTGGCCCAGCTGCCGATGAGCGGCCAGCTGCGTGAAAAACAGTCGGAAGAGTTCGAAAAGATCAAGGCCGGCTTCTAAGCCCCGCCTGACCTGACGATGTGAAACGCCGCCCTTTTACCGGGGCGGCGTTTTTCGTTGCGGACGCGCGATCAGCCTTTGCCGAACTGGTCCAGATCGTCGCCGTAATGGCTTTGCACGAAATCCACCAGCGACCGGGTCGATCCGTCCATGATCGCATCCGGCGCGCCGGTCAGCAGCGGCTCAAGCGAGCGCGCCAGTTCCTTGCCCAGTTCGACCCCCCATTGATCGAACGAGTTCAGGCCCAGAATCACCCCTTCGACAAACACCCGGTGTTCATACAGCGCCACGATCCGGCCCAGCATCGCCGGGTCCAGCCGCGGATAGATCAGCGTGGTCGAAGGCCGGTTGCCGGGAAACACCCGGTGGCGGGCCTGACGTTCCAGTTCCTCGCCCGCGAACCCGGCTTCGGCCATCATCGCCCGCGCCTTTTCAAGGGTCCGACCCAGCATCAGCGCCTTGGATTGCGCCAGACAATTGGCGACCAGCAGCAGGTGATGCCGCGACCGGCCCAATTCATTGCCTTCGGCGGCCAGCAGGAATTCGCAGGGCACCGGCGTCGTGCCCTGATGGATCAACTGATAGAACGCGTGCTGGCCATTGGTGCCCGGCTCGCCCCAGACCACCGGCCCCGAGGGCCGCTCCAGCAGGCTGCCATTCATCGCCACGCGCTTGCCGTTACTTTCCATCTCAAGCTGTTGCAGATAGGCAGGCAGGCGTTCCAGCTGTTGGTCATAGGGCAGCACGGCGCGAGTGGGATAACCGCAGATCTGGTGATGCCAGATCCCGACCAGCGCCAGCAGCACCGGCATGTTCTGCGCCAAGGGCGCGCTGGTGAAATGCTGGTCCATCTCTTCGGCCCCGGCCAGCATCTGCCGGAACCGCGCCGGGCCGATGCCCAGCATCAGGCTCAGCCCCACCGGCCCCCACATCGAATAGCGCCCGCCGACCCAATCGGCAAAGCCGAACACCCGCTCGGCCGGAATGCCATGGCGGGCAGCGGCCTCGGGCGCGCAGGACACGGCGACAAATTGCGCCGCCGGATCGGGCACGACCTTTGCCATCATCGCGCGGGCGGTGGCGGCATTGGTCATGGTCTCGATCGTGGTAAAGGTCTTGGAGGCAACGATGATCAGCGTCCGGCTTAGATCCAGCCCGCGCATCACCTGCGAAATATCGGCGCCATCGACATTGGCCACGAAATGCAGCCGCGGCCCGTCGCTATACGAGGCCAGCGCCCGGCTGGCCATCACCGGCCCCAGATCCGAGCCACCAATGCCGATATTCACCACATCGGTGAAGGCCCCGCCCGCGCCGCGATAGGCGCCACTGCGCACGGCGTCGGCAAAGCCCTGCATCCGCTCCAGCGTATGCCAGACCTCGGGCATGACATCCTGACCATCGACGAAAACCGCGCCTGCGCTGCGCCGCAATGCCGTATGCAGCACGGCACGGCCTTCGGTCTGGTTGATCTTTTCGCCCGCGAACATCGCGTCACGGCGGGTTTCGACCCCGGCTTCAGTTGCCAATTCCAGCAAACTATCAAGGGTTTGCGCGTCGATATTCGTCTTGGAATAATCGAACAGCATCCCGCCCAGCCGGGTCGAGAACCGTGCCGCCCGGCCACCGGTGAACATATCGGCGATCCGTCGGTCCCTGACCGCATCAGCCTGCGTTTTCAGCTTGTCCCAAAGGTTCGTCATCAATCAGCCCAGTGGATTGTTGCGCCTTTCAGCACCGCGCAAATCGGTGCCTGAAGCGGATTGTCCAAAGACCGCGCCCGGTCCAGCGCCGCGCGCTTTTCCGAACCGGTGATGACGATATGGGTCGACATCGCGCCTTTCAGCACCGGCGCGGTCAGGGTGACGCGCGGCTCGGACGCGCCACCGGCGCGCATCGGCATCACCACGGGCGCATGATCCTGCAACGCGTCGTGCAACAGGTCGGCCCCCGGAAACAACGAGGCCGTGTGCATATCCGCCCCCATCCCCAGCAACAGCACCGACAGCGGCAACACCGCCTCGATGCCGGAGGTCAGTTCGGCCAGCGCCTGTTCGGGGGTTTGGCGCTCCAGATACATCGGCACCAGATTGGCGGCAGCGGCCTGCCCGGTCAGCAGGCTGCGGCGCAGCAGCGCGGTGTTCGAGCGGTCCGAGCTTTCCGGCACCCAGCGCTCATCGGTCAACAGGATATCGACCCGGTCCCAGTCCAGATTCACACCGGACAGACCCTCGAAAATCGGCCCTGGCGTGGTGCCGCCGGGCACGGCCATGCTGACCCGGTCGGCCAGCCGCAAAGCTGAACTCAGCTCGGACGCCAGCAGATCGGCCAGATCCATCGCCAGCGCCTCGCGGTCGGGATATTCGATCAGGTTGAGGTTCATGTCTTGACCTCGCGCCAGCGGCGGCCGTCGCGGTGCATCAGCATCAGCGCGTCATCCGGACCCGAACCGCCGGGCTGATACAGTTTCGGCCGGTCGCGGCGGCCTTCCCAATCGGAGATGATCGGGTCGATCCAGGCCCATGCGGCCTCGACCTCGTCACCGCGCATGAACAGGGTCTGATTGCCACGGATCACATCCATGATCAGCCGCTCGTAAGCGTCGGGAATGTCGCCGGCATCGGGGCCAAGCGCCTCTTTAAACGACATGTCCAACGGCA
>NZ_JBFHDW010000300.1:0-3045 GCF_041584535.1 Actibacterium sp.
CCCGAAACGCGCCGAAGACGTCGATGGACCGCAAGACTTCCACATTGTTTTGGTCGACAACCATCGCACCGAAATGTTGGGCGGTTTTCTCAGGCCGATGCTGCGGTGCATCCGTTGTGGCGCCTGCATGAACCATTGCCCGGTCTATGCGGCGGTCGGCGGCCACGCCTATGGTGCGGTCTATCCGGGGCCGATGGGCTCGGTGCTGACCCCGGCGTTGTCGTCGCTGAAGGCGGCAAAGGATCTGCCCAACGCCTGCACACTGAATGGCCGCTGCAAGGAAGTCTGCCCGGTGAACATTCCGCTGCCAGACATGCTGCGCTCGCTTCGGGCGCGGCAGTTCGAAGCCGGGCTTCTGACCGGGGTCGCGGGCTGGGCGCTGTGGGGCTGGGCGCTGCTGGCGCGGCGGCCCTGGCTGTATCGGCGGGCGGCTGCGGCAGGAGTGCTGGCGTTGCGACTGTGGTCACGAGGGTGCGGGCGTATCCGCTGGATGCCCGGGGCTGGCGGCTGGCTGCGCGCGCGCGATCTGCCGGCGCCGACGGGTGGAACCTTCATGCAGCAATATCGTGCCAGGAGAACAAAGCGATGACCAACGCGCGACAGAATATTCTCGGCGCGATCCGAGCCGCCCTCGGCCCGCGCGACACCACCGCCGAAACCATCGCCGCCCAGGCCGCGGCGCTGGTTGCCGACCCGGACCGTGTCAGGCCGGACTTCGGCGGCGTCGATCTGATTTCCCGGTTCATCGCCAAGGCGACTTCCGAACGGGTCACCGCCACCATTGCACGGGTCGACAGTTTCGCCGGGGTGCCGGCCGCGGTTCTGGACTATGTTGGTGAAGCCGGGTTGCCGGCACAGGCGGCGGTGCAGCCGACCGACCGGCTGCGTGGCCTCGACTGGGCCGGGTTGGAGCTCGCCGACACGCCCGGTACCGACGGCGGCCTCGCAGTGACGCTGGCCGACTATGGGGTGGCAGAGACCGGCTCAGTCGTCTTCCATTCCGGTCCCGATGCGCCGGTGCTGCTGAACTTCCTGCCGTTGCATCACCTGGTGGTGCTGGAAACCAACCGCATACTTGCCTATCCCGAGGACGTCTGGCCGCGGCTTGGTGGTGTCGGGGCGCCGCAATCACGTTTGTTGACGCTGGTCACCGGTACCAGCGGCACAGCGGATATCGAAGCCAAGAACGTGCGTGGCGCCCATGGCCCGCGCCACATGCGGATCATCCTGGTCGGCTGAGTCGGGTCTCGGGCGATATCGGGAAACTTGGGTTGTAACCGGGCGCGGGTGGTCCACTTTCAGGGGGATACTCCAACCGGAGCGGGCAATACCGCGCTTTCAGATGATGCGAGGTTTGCAGATGTTCGCCGCAGTCCATGCCTCGGTCACCAACCACTTCAACTCGGAGCGCCGCCTCTGTTCCAGACCAAATTTCAAGCTGAACCGAGCCGCCGCTCTCGCCGAGTGGCGCCGTCTCTGCGCGGCATAAAGGGCAGCTATCTTGCCCAAGTAGAGACTGGTTCGACTTTGTCTGACAGCACCTTATATCCGATTGCACTGTGGGGTCTGTCCTTGTTGTAGTGTCTGCGCCAATCCTCCAGCTTTTCGCGGGCATCCGCAGGCTCGAAGCGGCATGTGAAGTTTTTGCGACAGCGCTGATTGATCCTTGCTTGCATTACTATTTCAGATATTCATGAAATATGGAAACAATGATCCCTTCTCGTCTGTCTACACTCGGTCATCCCCAGCGGCTGGCCCTCTTCCGGCTATTGATGCGGCGATATCCCGACGAGGTTCCCGCCGGAGAATTGGCCGATGCGCTCGGCCTCAAGGCATCGACGCTGTCTGCCTATCTCTCGGCATTGCTGCAGGTGGGGTTGGTGACTCAGGCGCGGGAAGGGACATCGCTTCGGTATTCCCTCGACATGGAGCAGGTGAGGCAAACGCTCGATTACCTGGTCCTTGACTGCTGCCGGGGGCGCCCGGATCTCTGCGCCCCTCTTACCCTGACACCCCAAACGGGAACTCCTGCCATGACGGATCGCAAATACAACGTCCTGTTCATCTGTTCGGGCAATTCCGCCCGCTCGATTTTCGCAGAGAGCCTGCTTCGAAAACAGGCGGGAGACAGGTTCAACGCCTTCTCGGCCGGCACGCGGCCTGGCTCTTTGCTCAATCCTTTTGCCGTCGCTGTTCTTAGGGAAAAGGGCCACGACATCTCGGCGCTGCGGGCAAAGGACATTTCGGAGTTTTCCGGCCCGAACGCCCCGAAGTTCGACTTTGTCTTCACTGTCTGCAACCAGGCGGCCAACGAAGAGTGCCCGGCCTGGGAAGGCCAGCCCGTGACGGGGCACTGGGGTCTTGCTGATCCTGTCAAGGTGGACGGGAATGACGCTCTGAAGGCGCTGGCCTTTCAGGAGGCATATGGCGCGCTGAAACATCGGATCGACCTTTTCACCGCGCTCAACCTCGATTCCCTGAGCCGTCTGGCTCTGCAGTCCAAGATCGATGACATCGGCCAACAAACCTATGAGGATCTTCCATGACCATCTACGCAATCAACGGCCTTGGCCGAATGGGTAAACTTGCCTTGAAGCCGCTTCTTGAACGCGGCGCCAAGATTGCCTGGATCAATGATGCGGTCGGCGATGCGGCCATGCAAGCGCATCTGCTGGAGTTCGATACGGTGCATGGGCGATGGAACGCGGCGTTTACCCATGATGCGGACAGCGTGACGATCGACGGCACGCGGATTCCGTTCATCGGCACGCGGGATCTTTCGGGGCTTCCTCTTGACGGTGTGGACGTGGTGATCGACTGCACCGGCGTCTTCAAGACCGAGGCGAAGCTCGCGCCTTACTTCGAGGCGGGGGTGAAGAAAGTGGTGGTCTCTGCCCCCGTGAAGGACTCCGCTGTGAGCGACACACTGAGCGCACTTGTTTTTGGTACTTCACCAATTTCCGGGAACAAGAGGTAGCTGACACGGAACGGACCGACGATGCAGCGCCTCCTCGCGAAATGTGTGCAGAAGAACTAACCGCAGAG
>NZ_JBFHDW010000301.1:0-3032 GCF_041584535.1 Actibacterium sp.
AAGCGCCTTGGCCTGCAAGACAAGCCCGGCTTTCGCTATATCCCGATCGCTGACCACATGGTGGACGATCTGGGGCGGCTTGGCCGCAAAACCGGCGCTGGCTGGTATGACTACCCTGAGGGCGCGCCTCCCGCCCCCTCGGCGCCGGTGGCGGAGCTGATCCGCGAGACGGCGCGGCGCGAAGGTCTGTCTCCCCTGACCTTCGACGCCGGGGAGGTGCAACAACGCGCCCTGACTGCGATGATCGAAGAGGCCTGCGCGATCCTGCAGGAAGGCATCGCCGCGCGTCCCGCCGATATCGATCTGGTGATGATCCACGGCTATGCCTTTCCGCGCTGGCGCGGTGGGCTGATGCATTACGCCGACACGATTGGCGCGGCGGAACTGGTGCGCCGGATCGAAACCTACCGCGCCGAAGACCCGCTGTCGTGGAATGTGCCCGATCTTTTGCGCGATCTGGCGCAAAGCGGCCGCGATTTCGCCAGCCTCAACCAAGCCTCCGGAGAGTGATATGACCGACGCGTTTATCTGTGACTATATCCGAACCCCAATTGGCCGCTATGGCGGGGCCTTGGCCCGGGTGCGTGCCGATGATCTGGCAGCGATCCCCTTGCGGGAATTGCTGGCGCGCAACCCCGGCCTTGATCCGGCCGCCATCGAAGAGGTCTGGATGGGCTGCGCCAATCAGGCGGGCGAAGACAACCGCAACGTCGCGCGTATGGCCGCTTTGTTGGCGGGGCTGCCCGAAGGCGTGCCCGGCGCCACCGTGAACCGCCTGTGCGGATCGGGGCTTGAGGCCGTCAGCGCCGCCGCCCGCGCCATCAAGGCCGGCGAGATTGATCTGGCCATCGCCGGCGGCGTCGAAAGCATGACCCGCGCGCCGTTCGTGATGCCGAAATCAGCATCTGCATTTGGCCGCGCGAACGAAGTTCACGACACCACCATCGGCTGGCGTTTTGTTAACCCGGCGATGAAAAAGCAATACGGCACCGACAGCATGCCCGAAACGGCCGAGAACGTGGCCGATGATTTCGATGTCTCCCGCGCCGATCAGGATGTTTTCGCGCTGAACTCGCAGCGCAAGACCGGCGTGGCTATGGCCAATGGGCGACTGGCACGGGAAATCGTGCCGGTGACGGTTCAGCTTGGCCGCGGCAAGACCGCCGAAGTGACCCAAGACGAACATCCCCGGCCCGAGACCGATCTGGCCGACCTTGAAAAGCTGCGCCCCATCGTGCGCGACGGCGGCAGTGTGACCGCTGGCAATGCCTCGGGCGTGAATGACGGGGCGGCGGCGCTGATCATCGCTTCGGCCGAGGCCGCCAAACGCCACGGCCTGACCCCGATTGCCCGCGTCGTCGCTGGCGCCAGCGCAGGGATCGCACCGCGCATCATGGGCTATGGCCCGGTGCCCGCGATCCGCAAGCTGTGCGCCAAGGCCGGGATCGAACCGGGCGATCTGTCGGCGCTGGAATTGAACGAGGCCTTTGCCGCTCAGGCGCTGGCCGTGCTGCGCGCGATCGGATTCTCCGGAGACGATCCGCGCGTGAACCCCAATGGCGGCGCGATTGCGCTGGGCCATCCCTTGGGCATGTCGGGCGCGCGTATCGCGGGGTCGGCGGCTTTGGAACTGCAAGCAACTGGTGGCCGCTTTGGCATGGCGACAATGTGCGTAGGCGTGGGGCAGGGGGCTGCCCTGCTTCTGGAACGCGTTTGAACAGGAGAGAACGACAATGACTGATAAGAATGCCTTTACCTGGGACGATCCGTTCCTTCTGAACGATCTGCTGACCGAAGAAGAGCGCATGATCCGCGATACGGCCAACGCCTATGCGCAGGACAAACTGCAACCGCGCGTGGAACACGCCTTTCTGGCCGAAGAAACCGACCCGGAAATCTTCCGCGAAATGGGTGAACTGGGCCTTTTGGGCATCACCATCCCCGAACAATACGGCGGCATCGGCGCCGGTTATGTCAGCTATGGCCTTGTGGCCCGCGAAGTTGAGCGCGTGGACAGCGGCTATCGCTCGATGATGTCGGTGCAATCCAGTCTGGTGATGCACCCGATCTTTGCCTATGGCTCGGAAGAACAGCGGATGAAATACCTGCCGAAACTGGCCA
This sequence comes from Actibacterium sp., assembly GCF_041584535.1. Lineage (GTDB taxonomy): Bacteria > Pseudomonadota > Alphaproteobacteria > Rhodobacterales > Rhodobacteraceae > Actibacterium_D. The sequence goes on from NZ_JBFHDW010000301.1 coordinate 2,122, forward strand.
GTGGCGAATATATCGGCTGTTTCGGCCTGACCGAACCCGATGCCGGGTCGGATCCGGGCAGCATGAAAACCACTGCCAAAAAGGTCGAAGGCGGTTACGTTCTGAACGGCACCAAGATGTGGATTTCCAACAGCCCCATCGCCGATGTCTTCGTGGTCTGGGCCAAATCCGATGCCCATGGCGGCAAGATCCGCGGCTTTGTTCTGGAAAAAGGCATGAAGGGTCTGAGCGCGCCGAAAATCGGCAAGAAGGTCAGCCTGCGTGCTTCGATCACCGGCGAGATCGTGATGGAGGATGTCGAAGTGGGCGAAGACGCGCTTTTGCCGAATGCCGAGGGTCTGTCGGGCCCGTTCGGATGTCTGAACCGCGCGCGCTTTGGCATCGCATGGGGGGCCATGGGCGCCGCCGAAGCCTGCTGGCACGCGGCGCGTCAATATGGCCTTGACCGCAAACAGTTCAACAAGCCGCTGGCGCAAACCCAGCTGTATCAAAAGAAACTGGCCGATATGCTGACCGAAATTTCGCTGGGCCTGCATGCCGCGCTGCGCGTTGGTCGCTTGTTTGAAGAGCACAAAATGGCGCCCGAGATGATCAGCGTCATCAAGCGCAACAACTGCGGCAAGGCGCTGGACGTGGCGCGTATGGCCCGCGACATGCATGGTGGCAACGGCATCTCGGCCGAATTCGGGGTGATCCGCCATATGGTGAACCTTGAAACCGTGAACACCTACGAAGGCACTCATGACGTCCATGCCCTGATCATCGGTCGCGCGCAAACCGGCCTTCAGGCCTTCTTTTGATGGGGGCGGCAATGAAGGTATTGGTGCCTGTGAAGCGCGTGATTGACTATAACGTTAAGGTTCGTGTGAAGGCGGACGGTAGCGGAGTTGATCTAGCGAATGTGAAGATGT
>NZ_JBFHDW010000302.1:0-3016 GCF_041584535.1 Actibacterium sp.
CCAGCAACACCTGTGATGATTGCCACGTCACCACAAGCTGGACCAACGTGCGGTTCGACCACAGTGCCGTGACCGCCGGCTGTTCGACCTGTCACAATGGCACGACCGCAACCGGTAAACCCGGCAATCATATTCCGACCAGCAACACTTGTGATGACTGCCATGTCACCACCAGCTGGACCAATGTGCGCTTTGATCATGGGGCGGTGACGGCGGCCTGCTCGACCTGTCACAACGGTGTTTCGGCCACCGGCAAGCCGGGGAACCATATCCCCAGCACCAATACCTGTGACGATTGCCACGTGACGACCAGCTGGACCAATGTGCGCTTTGACCACGGCGCGGTCACCGGGTCTTGCGCCACCTGTCACAACGGCACCACCGCAACCGGCAAACCGGCGAACCACATTCCGACCACCAACACCTGTGATGACTGCCATGTCACCACAAGCTGGACCTCGGTGCATTTCGATCACGGCGCGGTCACGGGCGGCTGCTCGACCTGTCACAATGGCGTCTCGGCCACCGGCAAGCCGAACGGCCATTTCGTCACCACCCTGCAATGTGACGAGTGCCACCGGACCACGCGTTGGTCGACGGTCACCTATAGCCACTCGTCGCCGGCCTATCCGAACGGCCACAGCACCGCCATCGGGTGCTCCGACTGCCATATTTCGAATTCGGAAAGTAACGCCTGGCAGTTCCCGGCCTATCGTCCGGACTGTGCTGGCTGTCATGCGAATGACTTCCGCACCGGCCCACATGTAAAATACGAAAAGCCCAGCAAAACATATTATCGCGTTGATGAATTGCGCGATTGTTCGGGGTCGTGTCACGAATACACGGACGCATCAATGACAAGAATAAAAGAACGCCGCACGGCAGAACATTCGGCAAGCAAGAGGGAATGGTAATGGGGATGAAATCTGAAGCACGGGCTGCGCTGCGCCTGTCAATCTGCGGCGTGGCGCTGATGGCCGCGGCAGGGGCTGGTGTGTCAACGGTTTGGGCGCAGGCAACCGATCCGGCGGCAACGCCGGTGGTGCCGGTCACCGACACCACCGCCGCCGACACGACTGCCACTGACAGCACGGAACCGGCGACGGATACCACCGACAGCGCGCTCAGCGCCGAGGATCAGGCCGATGCCGATGCCGCCCTTGCCGCCGCCCGCGCCGCGATCACCGCCGGGGATCTGCCCGCCGCGATCCGCTATCTGAACAAGGTTCTGTCCTTCCCGGAAAACCCGGCCAGCCAAGAGGCACAGGAATTGCTGGGCGTCAGCCGCGAGCGCAACGGCCAGCTTGCCCATGCCAAGGCCGAATATGAGACCTATCTGGCGAAATATCCGGGCACCGAAGGCGCGGTTCGTGTCGAACAGCGCCTGACCGCAATCAAAACCGCCGAGGCCGCGCCGCCGCCGCCGCTGCGGGAACCGGCAACGGTCACCACGACCACCGTTGTTGCCGCCGCCGATCCGGTCTTTGACCCGGTCGATGCCAACCTTGAATCGGTGAAAGTCGCGCGTCCGGACATCGCCGCCCCGGCCCCGCGTGTCGTGGTTCGCGAAGTCCCGGTCGAAGACGAAGACGTCTTCCCGCAAAGCGAGATTTTCGGCTCGATCGGCAGCACCTATTACTACAATCAGGGCAGCACGATCCTGCAGGAATATGAAACCAGCCGGACCACCGAGGACGATTTCGTTTATGAAAACGCCCTTGTGACCTCGCTGGATCTGGAAGGCCGCTATGAAACTCAGGACAGCATCCTGACTTGGCGGATCTCGGCCGATCACGAGGCCGATTTCCTGAACGGTTTCAGCCAAAGCATCCAGCTGTCGAAACTTTATGGCCAGATCGAATACAAGGATAGCGGCACCCGCCTGTCATTCGGGCGTCAAAGCCTGAACAACAGCGGCGTTTTCGGGCGGTTTGACGGCGGGCGGGCGTCGTTCAAGATCGGCGACAACATGCGCCTCAATGTTCAGGGCGGCTCGCCCGTGGACAGTGTGCGCGATCCGCTGTTCCAGTTCGACCGCACCATGCTGGGCGTCAGCCTTGATTACGAAGACATCGTTCCCGGCGGCAACCTGACGGTCTATGCCATCGAACAGCGCGCCGGCAGCCTGACCGACCGCCGCGCCGTGGGCGCCGAGTTCCAGTATTCGGACGACCACAACACCCTGAACGCGTCGTTCGACCACGACATCTATTTCAACAAGCTGAACTTTGCCCGGATTTCGGGGACGCATATCTATGCCGACAACTCGTCGCTGACCCTCAGCGCCGACTATGTCATGTCGCCCTATCTGAGCCTGACCAACGCGCTGCAGGGCCAGACGATCACCACGCTTAGCGAACTGGTCGCCGCCAATACCCTGGCCGAAGTCGAGCAATGGGCGGTCGACCGCACCACGCCATCGTCGTCGATCTCGGCCGCTTATTCGCATCCGCTGAACGAGACCTGGCAGATCACTGCGGACGCGACCGTGTTCGATACCTCGGGCAGCCCGGCGTCGGGCGGTGTGCCTGCGGTTCCGGCGCCGGGTCTGGAATATTACGCCTCGGTCGGCTTTGTCGGCACCGGCGTTTTTTCGGATACCGATGTGGTTGCGACCACGTTCCGCTATGCCAACACCGCCTCGTCGGTCCTGTATCACGTCGACAGCTATCTGCGCTATGACGTGACCGACAAGCTCCGTGTCAAGCCGCGCCTCAAGGTCGGCTATCGCGATCTGACTTCGGGCGGGCACGAGGTGTTTGCCGTGCCGTCGATCACCGCCAACTATGAAATTGCCGAAAATACCGATTTCGAGCTGGAACTGGGCGATAACTGGTCGCGCACCACCACTTCGACCACGAAAGAAAGCGCCAATGACGTTTATGTCTTCGTCGGTCTGCGGCGGGATTTCTAAGCGCTAGTTGAACAGCGTCGCGATTTCGGAATAACCGGCCGCGCGGGCGACATCGCCCGCGCGTTCGCGTTTGTGGTTCCGCAGTTTTGCGTCGGCCCCGGC
>NZ_JBFHDW010000303.1:0-3014 GCF_041584535.1 Actibacterium sp.
ATTGCGTCAAGCTGAATAGTTCGGAAATTGAACTTTTTAGCCGGTCTCATACCGGGGTCGCTCATTGCCCATGTTCGAATTGTAGACTCGGGTCAGGCATTGCTCCGGTGCGGGCGATGCGGGATTCCGGGGTGAATGTCGGTCTGGGGGTCGATGGATCGGCCAGCAACGACGCCGGCAACCTGATCGCCGAGGCGCGGCAGTCGATGCTGTTGCAGCGGGTGGTGAACGGTGCCGATGCGATGAGCGCGCGCGAGGCGCTGGAGATCGCCACGCGCGGCGGCGCGGCGGTGTTGGGCCGCGATGATTGCGGCCAGATCCCTGTCGGAAAACGCGGCGATATCGCGATCTGGGATGTCACCGGCGTGGACAGCGCCGGAAGCTGGGACAAGGCAGCGCTGTTGCTGGCCGGGCCGACGCGGGTGCGCGACCTGTTTGTCGAGGGCCGTCAGGTGGTGCGCGACGGGCAGGTGGTCACCTTTGATCTGGCGCAGGCGATCGCCACGCAAAACCGGCTGGCCGCGGCGCTGGCGGCGGGCTGAGCGCAGGTGAGTATTTAGACCAAGAAAAAGACCAGCCTAGCGTAGCATCATCCGGCCATTCACCCAAGTGGCGCGGATCGCGCGGTCGTCGCCCATCATGATGGTGGGAAAGAGGGCCTCCCACAAATCATTGGCCTCGGCATGGCGCTGGGCGATGGCGGGGGTCGAGGCGAGGTCGAGCACGATCAGATCGGCCTCAAGCCCCGGCGCAAGATTGCCGATCAGGTGATCCAGATGCAGCGACCGTGCCGCGCCCTGTGTCGCCAGCCAATAAAGTTGCGACGGGTGCAGCGGGTTGTGGCGCAGTTGCGCGATCTCATACGCGGCGGCCATGGTGCGTAGCATCGAGAAGGACGAGCCGCCGCCGGTATCGGTGGCAAGGCCGATGCGCTGGCCCTGCGCCATCAGCCCGGCCATGTCGAACAGGCCCGAGCCGATGAACGTGTTCGAGGTCGGGCAGTGGATCAGGCTGGCGTCGGCCTCTTTCAGGCGGTCGCGCTCGCGGTCCTCAAGATAGATCGCGTGCCCGAACAGCGCGCCGCGCCCCAGCAGCCCGTGCTGTTCATAGGTGTCCAGATAGTCGCGGGCGTCGGGGAACAGCGCGCGCACCCATGCGATTTCATCCAGCTGTTCGCTGAGGTGGGTCTGCATCAGGCAATCGGGATATTCCGCCCAGAGCGCGCCAAGTGCGGCAAGCTGATCCGGGGTGGATGTCGGCGAAAAGCGTGGCGTGATTACATAATGGTTGCGGCCATTTGCGTGCCATTGTTTCAGTAGTTTCTTAGAATCGTCATAGGCCGATTGCGGCGTGTCTTGCAGGCCTTCGGGGGCGTTCCGATCCATGCAGGTCTTGCCGCCCAGCACCCGCATCCCGCGCGCGCTGGCGGCGGTGAAATAGGCGTCGACGCTGGCGGGATGGATGGTGCAATAGCTGCAGACCGTGGTGGTGCCATTCGATAGCAGCAGATCGAAATAGCGATTGGCGATCAGGTCGGCATGGGCGCGGTCGGCAAAGCGCATTTCCTGCGGGAAGGTATAGTCGTTCAGCCAGTCGATCAGCCGCTTGCCCCAGCTGGCGATCATCGCGGTCTGCGGGTAATGCGCATGGGCGTCAATGAACCCGGCGGTGATCAGGCCATCGCCGAAATCGTGGACCGTGGCGTCGGGGTGGGCGCGGCGCAGATCGGCCCCGTCACCAACCGCGGTGATGCGGCCACCTTCGATCAGCACGCCGCCATGGGCGTTATGCCGGGCAGCGTCAGGGCCGCTTTGAAACGGGTCATCGGCGAATCCAAGCGTTTGGCCCAGGGCAAGGGTTTTTCCGGTCATTGTGCACCTCGTGAATTATGCCCAGCCTATGCTGCTGCATCTGCGAGGTAAATCTCACATTCTGCCCTGTTTCTTGAGCAAAGGTTTCGCTAAGGTTCGCGCAAGTTATCGGGGGCAGGTCATGTTGGACGAGAATATCGAGACGGAGGAAAGCGAAGACGATTACGCGCTGAACAACCGTGTCGTCTCGGCAATCCGACTGGCTGTTGCGGCGGGCGACAAGGACAAGCTGGCAGAACTGCTGGAAAACCTGCACGCCGCTGATATCGCCGACCTTTTGGAGCAGGTGGATAGCGGGCTGCGGCGCGAGATCCTGTTGCTGGGCGCCGGTCACATCGACGGCGAGGTTCTGACCGAGATCGACGAAGCGATTCGCGAAGAGGTCATCGAATTCCTGCCCAGGGATGTGCTGACCGAAGCGGTCCGCGATCTGGAATCGGATGACGTTGTCGATCTGGTCGAGGATCTGGAAGAAGACCAGCAGACGGCGATTCTGGAGGTTCTGGAAGACGCTGACCGGGTGGCGGTCGAACAGGCGCTGGCCTATCCGGAATATTCTGCCGGTCGTCTGATGCAGCGCGAGGTCGTGGCTGCGCCCGAGCATTGGAATGTCGGCGAGGCGATCGATTTCCTGCGCTCCAGCAAGCGCGAGCTGCCGGATCAGTTCTATCACATCATCATCGTTGATCCGCGGATGCGTCCGGTGGGCTATGTGACGCTGGGCAAGTTGCTGGCCAGCAGCCGCAAGGTGCCTTTGATTGATCTGGAAGAGGAAAGTTTCCGGATCATCCCGGTGACGCAAGCTGAATCCGAGGTCGCTTATGCCTTTAACCAATATCACCTGATCTCGGCCCCGGTGGTCGATGACGACGGCCGGCTGGTCGGGGTCATCACCATCGACGACGCGATGATCGTTCTGGATGAAGAACACGAAGAAGACATCATGCGTCTGGCAGGTGTCGGCGAAAGCAGCCTGTCGGACCGGGTGATCGAGACCACCAAGCGGCGTTTGCCATGGCTGGGGGTGAACCTGATCACCGCGATTCTGGCGTCATTGGTGATCGACCAGTTCGAAGGCACGATCACGCAACTGGTGGCACTGGCGGTGTTGATGCCGATCGTGGCCTCGATGGGCGGCAATGC
>NZ_JBFHDW010000304.1:0-3012 GCF_041584535.1 Actibacterium sp.
ACGCTCTGGAAAACCCGATCACCATGCTGGCCTGATCGGTCAACACAGCACACAAAAAGCCCGCCAGAGAAATCTGGCGGGCTTTTCTTTTTAATTTACTGAGTTTACTGACCGCAGCCCGGCAATAGCTGATCCATGGTCACACTCGGCTGATCGCAACCGGCCTTGCCAACAATCTTGGCCGGAACCCCGGCGACGGTGCTGCCTTCGGGCACGTCTTCCAACACGACCGAGCCCGCCGCAATCCGCGAGCAGCAGCCAACCTTGATATTGCCCAGAACCTTGGCCCCGGCACCGATCAGAACCCCATCACCAATTTTCGGGTGACGATCCTCTTCTTCCTTGCCGGTCCCGCCCAGGGTCACCGAATGCAGCATCGATACGTTGTCGCCCACCACAGCAGTTTCCCCGATCACCACCGAATGCGCGTGGTCGATCATGATGCCTTTGCCAATCCGCGCCGCCGGGTGAATATCCACGCCGAATTCTTCAGACACCCGCATCTGGATAAAATACGCCAGATCGTGCCGCCCTTCGGTCCACAACCAATGACCGACGCGGTAAGCCTGCACCGCCTGAAAGCCTTTGAAATACAGCAAGGGTTGCAAATAGCGGTGGCAGGCCGGATCGCGGTCATACACTGCCATCAGATCGGCGCGCGCCGCTTCTGACAAACAGGCGTTGGACTCATAAGCCGCATCACAGATTTCGCGCAACATCTGGTCGGACATCTCGCCCGACGACAGTTTCAGGGCAATCCGATAGGCCAAGGCCGCCTCAAGCGTGCGATGGTGCAGGATGCTGGAATGCACCAAGCCGCCCAACAGCGGCTCGTCACGAATGGCCTGCTCTGCTTCATCACTCAACCGCTGCCATACCGGATCAACCGAGGCCACCTTCGCGCGTATCTTAGCCATGATCTGCCCTTTCGTTGCGAGACCGTCCTATAACAGATATCTCATAAAGGGCAATTTTTACAGTGCTCAAACGGATTTGTGAAAATGACCCCCGCCGAAATCGCCGCCTATCGCACTGAATTGCAACACATGTTGCAAGATTTGGACACCGAAAAATCCTTGGGCGCCGAGGCCACACGCACCGTCACACTGGATCAGCAATCGGTCGGCCGCTTGTCGCGCATGGACGCGATGCAACAGCAGGCCATGGCCCGCGCCCAGCAAATACGGCGCGACACCACCGCCGCGCGCATCCGCGCTGCCCTTGCCCGGATCGACGCGGATGAGTTCGGATATTGCGTCGAATGCGGCGACGACATCGCCCCGGCGCGGCTTCACTTTGATCCAACCACGCCAACCTGTATTGGCTGCGCGAAAGGCTGATCCTTTTCTTGGCGAAAATACTCAATCCGGGCCGCAGGCCCGCCCTCGATTTAGCGCCGCCCGTTCGGATCGCCACATGACCAGAGTATCAAAGACCAGCGACAGGCACCGGCAATAATCGGGCGCATCCAGAAACGGCTCGGGGCCGCGCACCGCCGGCATCGCCGCCGCCATCAGCGACCCGTTGCCCCAAGCCGAATGCGCCCGGCCAAAGCGCTTGCGATAGGCATCGGCCGCATCTGCCAGCACCAACATGCGCTGGATCGCGGCCGGTCGCGCGGCCTCGGGCAAGGTCAACAACGCCCGCGCCGCAGCGACCACATCCCCATGCAGGACCGGGCGCATGTTACAGCGTCGGCAAGGTCAGTTCCGCGTAATGCACCGCCAGCCGGACCGAGCCGCTCAGAAAGCTTCCGCCCACCGCCGTCAGCAACAGCGGCTCGTCGGCGTAAATCGCCGTCGGCACGCCCAACACACCCTTGACGAACGACCCGACCTCGGTGCCCAGCCCCGACCCATAGCGGCTGTCATCGGTCGCGGTTCCCAGCCGCCACGACGTCAGCGTGCCCTTGATCTTTTCGGTCACCCGTCCGGTCACCCCGAAAATGATCGCGTGCGAAGGCACTTGTACGCTGGTCACATTGGTGCTGCCCCAGACAATCGTGTGGTCAAATTCCATCACCCGTATCTGCATCGCCGCGCTATGCGGCGAAAACGCCAACGCCCCGGCCTGCCATGTCGTGCCGTCAAAGATCACCTCGGCCTGCTGCTCGACGCTCCACCCGCGCCAACCCCGCCGCGGTGTGGCGAAGGTCCAGCCGCCATTGGCAAAGATCGCGATCTCGCCCGGATGACCAGACCAATCGTTCACTGCGCCCGCCGGCACCCAATGGCAATCGCCCTCGGCCGCCGTGACCGGAGGCGTGGCTTCGCTCACGCTCAGAAGATAGGGTTGCACCAGCCCATCCAGCCGCCGCAGCCCTTCGTTCACGGTCACATGTTTCTGCGCCTGTGCCGCTTGCACCAGCGGCAGTTGCAAAATCGTGGTCTCATCCATTGATCTCGATCCTTTCAAAAAGCCCATCCCCGAACCGGTCGGAGACCTGGGCAACTTCGATGCTGAATGGCGCGGTCACACCGTCGCTGGCCTGAAATGCGGCGTAATAGGTCCATTTCGGCGTGGTCGGGAAAACCTCACGCAGGATCGCGCCAGTGCCATCGCGCACCCGCAGGTGATACAATTCCTGCGCCTCGCCCAAAGGCACCTCATACGAGGCCCAGTTGTCGCCATCGACGCGGGTGCGGCGCACCCAACTGCATTGAAAATTCGCCCCAAAGCTTCCCGTGACCCTCAGATGGCAAGGCGCATAAGGCCGCAGCCCGATGCCGTCGAACGCCTCAACCAGATGGGTATAGCTGGGATCGTCATAGGCCCGCCCCGCCGGTCCCACCCGGTAATGCCGCGCCAATCCACGTTCGGACGCGGCCAGCGCGATCTGCTGCGGCTTGCCATCCAGCGCCACGACATAGCTGTTTTCCGGCCAGACATCCGGCATCATGCCATCGGTCCCGGCCTGACCCCGCAGACGCAGGCTCAGATCATAGGTATCGATATCGACCAACGTCGCGGTGGCGAACTGGATCACCTCCCAATTGCCGCTGCTGCCATCGC
>NZ_JBFHDW010000305.1:0-2963 GCF_041584535.1 Actibacterium sp.
AGGCGCACTTCCTGCTGCGGGAACGGGATCGAGATGCCAGCCGCATGAAACGCGTCCCAGAGCGCCAGATAGACCGATCCACGCACGTTGGTCAGACCCTGAGTCGGGTCGGTGATCCAGAACCGCAGGATATAATCGACCGAGCTGTCGCCGAAGCCGACGATATGACAGACCGGCGGCCGCGAATTCAGCACCCGGCCAACCGAGCGCGCTGCCTCGACCGCGATATCGCGGACCTTGTGCGGATCGTCGTGGTAGGAGGTGCCGAAAAAGATGTCCAATCGGACGAAATCATTGGTGTGCGACCAGTTCACAACCTGATTGGTAATCAGGTCTTCGTTCGGGATCAGGTATTCGCGGCCATCGCGCGTCACCACCGAGGCATAGCGCGCGCCCAGCGTGTTGATCCAGCCGAAGGTCTCGCCCAGGCTGATGACATCGCCCGGCTTGATCGACTTGTCCAACAGGATGATGACGCCCGAAACAAGGTTCGACACCACCTTTTGCAGACCGAAACCAAGGCCGACACCGATGGCCCCCGACAGCACCGCCAGCCCGGTCAGGTCAAAGCCCACCGCCTTGAGGCCGATGAAGAAGGCCGCGCCATACAGCGTGATCTGCAACATCTTGACGATCAGCACCCGCATCGAAGGCGAGATGTCCTCGTTCCGCTGCACCTGAGTGGCCGTCGCCTGTGCGGTCAGCCGCGCCAGCGTGAACAGGATGGTCGTGACCACCAGGGCCTTGAGCACCGCCAGCGCGGTCAGGCGAAATTCGCCAAAGGTGATGGCAATACCATCAAGGAAAGTCGTCGCCTGTTCGGTCAGGCCAAGGAAATATAAGGTGACATAGGCCAGCATGCCCCATGTCACGATCCGCCTCAGCGCCCGGTTGCTGACCAGCCGCGCCGCCAGCCGCACCAGCAGCCATGCCAGCGCCAGCGTCGCCGCCAGCGCGATAAAATAGCTGCGGGATGGCCATGTCATCTCGCGCATGGTCCAGACCAACGGCCAGCTGCACAGCACGAACAAGATCAGCTGCAGGCGCTTTTGCACCACCACGAAGGCGCGCAATTGCCATTTGGCCACGCCTTCTTTGCCACGCACCCAGCGATCCAGCCGTGGCCGGATTGCCCAAGCGACCACATAGGTCAGGCCGATCAGCGCAAGGATGATCAGCACCTGATACAGCCGCCAACCGGGCCGGGTCAGGCTTTCGATAAAGCTCATGGCCTGACCCAGCAGTTGCTCGATCTGCTCGGCCAGAGTCGCGTTGGTTTCTGGCTGCATGCGGCCTCCTGCCCGTCAACTTATCATGGGTTGGCAACGGGGCAAGCGCGGCTTTCAGGACGGCCGGGGGAACGGGCGCTCTTGATAGACTCGGGGGGAAAGAGTATCTGAGCGCCATGACACAGATATTTGACATGGATGACCGCGCGCGCCTGCCCTGGCGGTTCTTTGGTGCGACCCGGTCGGTACGTGCCGGCCTATAGGCTGGCCTGCCTTTCCTATGTCTGAAAACCTTACTGAAATTCCCGCGGGAGAGACCCAATGACCGCCCCGAAAACCCTGTATGATAAAATCTGGGATGCCCACCTTGCCCACGAGGCCGAGGACGGCACCTGCCTGCTGTATATCGACCGCCATCTGGTGCACGAAGTCACCAGCCCGCAAGCCTTCGAAGGCCTGCGCATGACCGGTCGCACCGTGCGCGCCCCGGACAAAACCATCGCTGTGCCGGATCACAACGTGCCGACCACGCTGGACCGCGCCAAGGGCATCGAAAACCCGGAAAGCCGCATTCAGGTCGAAGCCTTGGACAAGAACGCCAAGGATTTCGGCATTCACTATTATCCGGTGTCGGACGTGCGTCAGGGCATCGTGCATATCGTCGGCCCCGAACAGGGCTGGACCCTGCCGGGCATGACCGTGGTCTGCGGCGACAGCCACACCGCCACCCACGGCGCGTTCGGGGCGCTGGCCCACGGGATCGGCACCTCTGAGGTCGAGCACGTTCTGGCCACCCAGACGCTGATCCAGAAGAAATCGAAAAACATGAAGGTCGAGATCACCGGCAAGCTGCGCCCGGGTGTGACCGCCAAGGACATCACCCTGTCGGTGATCGGCGAGACCGGCACCGCTGGCGGCACCGGCTATGTCATCGAATATTGCGGCGAAGCGATCCGCGATCTGTCGATGGAAGGCCGCATGACCGTCTGCAACATGGCCATCGAAGGCGGCGCCCGCGCTGGCCTGATCGCGCCCGACCAGAAAACCTATGACTATGTCAAAGGCCGCCCGCACGCCCCGAAAGGCGCGGATTGGGACAAGGCGATGGCGTGGTGGCAGACGCTTTATACCGACGAAGGCGCGCATTTCGATAAGGTCATCACCATCAAGGGCGAAGACATCGCTCCGGTCGTGACCTGGGGCACCTCGCCCGAGGATGTTCTGCCGATCACCGCCGAAGTCCCCGCGCCCAGCTCGTTCAAGGGCGGCAAGGTCGATGCGGCTGCGCGCTCGATCGAATACATGGGCCTGAAGGCCGGTCAGAAACTGACCGATATCGAAATCGACACCGTGTTCATCGGCTCTTGCACCAACGGCCGCATTGAAGACCTGCGCGCCGCTGCTGAGATCCTGAAAGGCAAAAAGATCAAGGACGGTATCCGTGCCATGGTCGTGCCGGGCTCGGGTCTGGTTCGCGCGCAGGCCGAGGAAGAGGGCATCGCCCAGATCTTTATCGACGCCGGTTTCGAATGGCGTCTGGCCGGGTGCTCGATGTGCCTTGCGATGAACCCGGATCAGCTGTCGCCGGGCGAACGCTGTGCCGCGACTTCGAACCGCAACTTCGAAGGCCGTCAGGGCCGCGGTGGCCGCACCCACCTGATGAGCCCGGCCATGGCCGCCGCCGCCGCGGTGACCGGCCACCTGACCGACGTGCGCGAGATGGTGTAAGCCGTC
>NZ_JBFHDW010000306.1:0-2954 GCF_041584535.1 Actibacterium sp.
ATCCCCGGCAGGTCCAGCGGGATCAGGATGGCCGACACGCCATGGGCGCGGTCTTCGGGTTTGCCGGTGCGGGCGAAGGTGACGACGCCCTTGGCGATCTGGTTGGCGGAAATCGAGGTTTTCTCGCCATTGATGATGTAATGGTTACCGTCGCGCTCCATCTTCAGGCCCAGATTGGCCGCGTCCGAGCCGCCTTTGGGTTCGGTCAGGGCAATGGCCAGCATATGCTCGCCCGCGGTCAGGCCGGTCAGCCATTCACTGGCGATCTCGGGCGCCGCGAACTGACGCAGGATCTGCCCGTTCAGCGAGGCCAGCAACGAAGCATAGGCGAAGGTGAAATCAGCGCGGGCGATTTCTTCGACGATCACGCCGGAATAAAGGAAGTCCGCCCCCATGCCGCCGAATTCCTCGGGCAGTTCAGGCGCAATCAGGCCCAGTTCGCCCATCTCGCGCAGCAGGTCCATATCGAACTTGCCAGCCTTTTCGCGCGCCATGTAACCGGGCGCGACACGCTCTTGCGCGAATTTGCGCGCCAGTTCGCGGATCTGGTCCAGCTCTTCGGTATCGAAAATCGTTTTCATCCTGCCCTCCCATGCGCAGGTTCATGGTGGCTGGGGCAAGGCGCCCCGGCCAAACCCTTGCGTTACTTGCCGAATTTACGGAAATCAGGCTTGCGTTTTTCCTTGAAGGCGATGCCGCCTTCCTTGCTTTCGTCGGTGTCGTAATACAGCGACAGGCCCAGCATCCCGAGGCCCGCGATGCCGCGCTGATGTTCGGTGTCCATGTTGAAGCTGCGCTTGGCCAAAGCGATGGCGGTCGGCGATTTCTCCATGATCTCGGCGCACCAGCGATCGACTTCGGCGTCCAGTTCTTCATGCGGGACAACGGTGTTGACCAAGCCCATTTCCAGAGCTTCCTGAGCCGAATAGCGGCGGCACATATACCAGATTTCGCGCGCTTTCTTCTCGCCCACGACGCGGGCCAGAAAGGCGGTGCCAAAGCCCGGATCGACCGAACCGACCTTGGGGCCAACCTGACCGAATTGCGCCCGGTCACCGGCAATGGTGAAATCACAGATCGTGGCCAGAACGTTGCCGCCGCCAATGGCGAAACCCTGAACCTTGGCGATCACCGGCTTGGGCACGTCGCGGATGATCGAATGCAGGTCTTCCATTGGCAGGCCGATGGTGCCGCGGCCGTCATACTGACCTTCATGGGCCGACTGGTCGCCACCGGTGCAGAAGGCTTTTTCGCCCGCGCCCGACAGAACGATCACGCCGACGGATTTGTCCCAACCCGCACGGTTGAACGCATGGATCAGCTCTTCGCAGGTCTGACCACGGAAGGCGTTGTATTTGTCAGCGCGGTTGATGGTGATATGCGCAGCGCCGTCTTTGACGGTGTAAAGAATGTCTTGATAGTCCATGATCCTGTTGCTCCTTAACCGTGCATCGTCAGGCCGCCCGAGACAGAGATGACCTGTCCGGTGATGAATGCCGCGTCATCGCTGGCAAGAAAAAGGATTGCGCCCGGAAGGTCTTCGGGCTTGCCCAGCCGACCCAGCGGCACAGCGCGGGTAAAGGCAGTGCGCAGCTTTTCCTTGTCGCCGGCGGCCTCCATGAAGTTTTCCAGCATCCCGGTTTCGGTGACACCAGGGCAGACCACGTTCGAGGTGATGCCACGACGCGCTTGTTCGCGAGCGATGGTTTTCGAAAAGGCGATCACGCCAGCCTTACAGGCCGCGTAAACCGATTCACCCGACGAGCCGCCGCGACCCGCGTCCGAGCCGATCGACACGATACGGCCAGCGCCACGTTCGGACATGCGCTCAAGCACGGGGTGCGTGATGTTCAGCACAGCGCGCAGGTTGATGTCGATGATCTTGGTCCAGAAATCAGGGCCGCTTTTCAGGAAGGGCACGAACAGGTCCCAGCCAACGTTGTTCACCAGAATGTCGATGGCGCCGAATTCGTCTTCGATCCGGGCAACCGCAGCGACCGTGGCGTCGAAATCGGTCAGGTCGACCGAAAATGCCATGCCTTCGCCACCCTGGGCCTTGATCTTGGCAACGACGCCGTCAGCGGCCTCTTGGTTAAGATCAACGACCGCGACGCGCGCGCCATCTTCTGCGAAACGAAGACAGGTTGCCGCACCAATGCCACCAGCACCGCCAGTTACGACAACAGTTTTACCTTTAAGACCTCTCACGTGAGTCCTCCCAAAAAATTTCAGATATGAGAATTTTGGCCATTTCACGCCTATTTTACGGGTTATCTCGTAAATCAGCGTGGAAGCAGTGCCTTCATCCTCCCTGATTCAAAATAGACCAGAATCACCATTTTATGTCAAGCTATTTACATTTTATTTCCACACGGCCCTGACGATGCAGCATTGACCCGCCGGTAAAAAACGCGCAACTTGCCTCAATGAAAGACAATGATCTCACGCAAAACATCGACCTGGATGACCTTGGAAACCGGTTGTTTTTCCGGCTCTATCAATGCGCGAACATGATGCATAAGACCGGCACGCGCGCGCTTGAGGAGACCAAGATCACCACGCAGCAATGGGCGATCATCGGCGCCTTGGCGCGCGATGGGATGGAAAAGGGAATCTCGGTTGGCGACCTGACGCGATTCCTGCTGGTCAGCCGCCAGAACCTGACCGGGGTGCTGTCGCGGCTGGAGGCCCATGGCCTGATCGAACGGGTCGTGTCACCCACTGATAGCCGCAGCCGCCTGATCCGCTTGACGGAAGGCGGCCGCGCTGTGTGGAAAAATGATATGCGCGACCGGATCGCCGATTTCTATGACGCGGCGCTTGAGGGGTTCTCGAGCACCGACAAGATCCACGCCATCCACTATTTCGACAAGCTGCTCCAAAACATGAAGCAGCTTGACCCGGATTCGCAATCATAGACCAAGACGGTCTTTCGCCTGAGCCGCCATCGCACA
>NZ_JBFHDW010000307.1:0-2908 GCF_041584535.1 Actibacterium sp.
GAAAGGCAAGAAGCTGACCAACGTGCGGGCCTCGGGCACTGATGAGGCCGTGCGCCTGACGCCGCATATCATGTTCACGCTGGAACAGGCGATCGCCTATATCGACGACGACGAACTGGTCGAAGTCACGCCGCACAACATCCGCCTGCGCAAACGCTATCTCGACCCGCATGAGCGCAAGCGCATGTCGCGTCAGGCCTAAGAGTTTCCTTGGAGGAATTCGTCATGCCAGCTAGACTTGGCTGGCATGACACACGCTTGGACCCATGGCTCTGCCTTGCTTGCCCCCGCCCTGTTGCTTGTCGCATTGGCGGGTCCGGTCGGGGCAACTTCGGCGGAACCCGTCCTTTGCCCCAGCATCGACATTTCCGTTCAGGGCGCTGACGAAGCGCTGACCGATCAGATCTGCGGCGGTGCCGAACGGGCGCTGACGGCGCTGGACTCCTGCCATCTGACGCAGGCACAGCCGATCAGCATCTCGGTTCTGCCCGAGGTCATCCATCCGACAACCGGCATGCACTGCCTTGCCCTTGCCAATTGCATCGACCAGTCGATTCAAGTCACCCATCCCGATTTCATTGCCGCCGCAGTCGCTGCAAACCCGGTCTACAGCCAGATCCCGACCGAAGATCTGTTCATCAGCTTGATCGCACATGAACTGACCCATCTGCTGATCAGCCAGACCACCGCCGCGAACCTGAACCCGACCGATCACGAATACATGGCCTATGCCATGCAAATGAGCAGCCTGCCCGCCGCGTCCCGACAGGTTCTTCTGGATCAGGTCCGTGATCTGACCGCCGTGAACCCCGGATGGATCAACGACTTTATCCTGAACTTCAAACCGACGCTGTTCGCGGCCTATGTATGGCTGAATTTCTCGCGGCCTGAAAATGGCTGCGCCCAGTTCCAGCGGTTGATGGACCGGGAAATCACCTTTGGACTCATCAGCTACTGATCCCGCCCCGCCGCGCACATAAGGGGTTTTGCGATTTTGCCGTCAGCGCCTATCCTTTCGCCAAAGAGTAAAGGAAACGACATGCGAAAACTTCAGGTTCAGGGGGTGCATCACATCACCCTTACCGGCGCCGACCGGCAGACGTCCATCGACTTTTGGGAGGGCGTTCTGGGCATGCCCTTCGTCTTTGATCAACCCAATCTCGACAACCCGAACGAGGGCCATCTCTATTTCGATCCCGGTGACGGGCGGCTGATCACCATCTTCACCAACGAGACCCGCATCCCCGATCCGCGCCGCACCCCGACCGAACCGGGCTGTGTCCATCATCTGGCGTTCAACGTCTCGAAAGCGGTGTTCAGCCAAGCGGTCGAGCGGCTGGATGAACGCGGGATCAAACATTCCGGCCCGCGCGACCGGGGCTTTATGGATTCGATCTATTTCACCGAACCCATGGGCCTGTTGATCGAACTGGCCTGCTATCGGTTCGAGCCTCCCGTAGGCTGCACCCATGCCGACGTGATGATCGAGGCCCACCGCCTGCGGGTGGCGCGCGGCGATCACCATATCGCCGAAATCCATCTGGCCGACGCGATCGAGATGCTGGTCGCGCGCCGCCAGCAAACCCTGTCCGCCGACCGCAGCCCCAAGAACCCCTATTAACCGAAACGCCCGGCCATTTCTGGCCGGGCGCTGGTTCAGTCGTTGGTTTCGACGACCATCAATTCCCGCTCAGAGGCGCCCCGCGCGTGGCTTAGCGCCTCTTGATATTCGGGGCTGTTGTAACAGGCGACCGCCTGTTCGACCGAGGCGAACCGCGCCACCACGTTGCGCGGCCGTTCTTTGCCCTCAAGCTGAACGAACCGGCCACCGCGAGCGATGAATTCACCGCCATGTTTGGCAATCGCCGGCCCGGCCAGCGCGGCATATTTGCCGTAAGCTTCCGGGTCGGTGACGGTCACATGCGAAATCCAAAGCGCGCCCATATCAGCCCCCGATCACCGCTTCAACGGCCTTGATCGCCGCCTCGGCATTGTCGGTGCTTTGACCGCCGCCCTGCGCCATATCGGGACGGCCACCGCCGCCTTTGCCGCCCAGTTCGGCCACAGCCGCCTTGACCAGATCGACCGCCGACAGGTTTGATTTCAGGTCATCGGTCACGCCCGCCGCCACCGCAGCCTTGCCACCGGTATCGGCGATCAACAGAACCGCGCCCGAGCCGATCCGCGACTTGTGCTCGTCGATCAGCGCCGGCAGATCCTTGCCCGACACGCCGGTCAGCACCTGCGCCACGAAAGACACGCCATTGACCTCGCGCGCCGCCGGAGCCGCCGATCCGCCGCCCGACATCGCCAATTCACGGCGCAGCTGCGCCAGTTCGTTGGTCAGCGCCTTGCGTTCGTCCATCAGCAATTTCACCCGCTCGGCCACTTCGCCGGGCTGGGCTTTCAACACATCCGCCACCGCCGCCAGCCGTTGCTGTTGCGTCACCAGATGGTCCAGCGCCGCAGCCCCGGTCAGCGCCTCGATCCGGCGCACGCCAGCCGAGGACGCGCTGTCGCCCAGCACCACGCACAGGCCGATATCGCCGGTCTGTTTCACATGGGTGCCGCCGCACAGTTCCAGCGACCATGTATTGCCATCGACGCCCTTGCCGGTCGACGCGCGGCCCATCGACACCACGCGCACCTCGTCGCCGTATTTTTCGCCGAACAACGCCTGCGCACCGATCGCGCGGGCATCGTCCGGGGTCATGATCCGGGTCTCGACCGGCGAGTTCTGGCGGATAAACGCGTTCACGTCGGTCTCGACCTTGGCCAATTCCGCCGCGCTCAGCCCCTTGCCGTGGCTAAAATCGAACCGCAGCCGATCCGC
Source organism: Actibacterium sp. (assembly GCF_041584535.1). Taxonomy (GTDB): domain Bacteria; phylum Pseudomonadota; class Alphaproteobacteria; order Rhodobacterales; family Rhodobacteraceae; genus Actibacterium_D. The sequence goes on from NZ_JBFHDW010000307.1 coordinate 2,834, forward strand.
CGCATTCAGCGAGCCGCGCTGCGCGACGTGATCGCCCAGCGTCTGACGCAGCGCCTCGTGCAGCAGGTGCGTGGC
>NZ_JBFHDW010000308.1:0-2872 GCF_041584535.1 Actibacterium sp.
AGCCCCAGCCCCAGCATCATCGCCGCCGACCCGGCGCTGATCCCCAATGCAGGCAGGGCCGCCAGCCCGGCGGCTGACAGCGCGAAACAGGCCAGCGCCGGCAAGTCGCGCCACCGCGAATGCGCCGCCAGCCAGCCGCCCGCCGCGACTGACACAATCGCCGCCCAGCCGATCAGGCTGACCGCGACCGAGGCGTTGATTTCGCCCATGCCGTGCGATTGCAGCAAGCCCGGCGTCCACGCGATCGAGGCGATCAGCGCCATGTTGTAAACGCCCCAGATGCTGCCCGCGATCAGGATCAGCACCAATTCGCGCGCGGTTGGCCAGCCGCTTGCCTGTGCCGCACGCGGGCCTGCCGCGCCTTGCGGTGCGCGCCAGACCGCTGCCAGCATCACCAGCGCCGCCGCGCATAAGACCGCCGGAACCACCAGCGCCGCGCCAAGGCCTGCCGACAGCGCCAAAGGCGGCAGCACCAGCATGGCGATCGCGATGCCCGCGGGCCAGCTGGACACCAGCACACCCATCGCGGTCGGCAGATCGTCCCGGTCCTGAAACCAGTCCGCCGCCATCTTGTTCAGCATCACGTTCAGCCCGACCGCGCCGCACCCGGCCAGCAGGCGCCAGATCACCGCAGCGGTGAAATCATTGGCCAGCCAGCCCCCCACTCCGCCGGCCACCATCAGGCCCAGCCCCCACAGCGCCGTGCGGATATCGCCCAGTCGCTGACCCAGCCAGCCACTGCCCAGTGCCGCCGCGACGCCGGGCAGCAGATAGGCGCCGGTCAGGGTTCCCAGCGCGGCAAAGCTCATCCCGCCCGCCGTGGTCAGATGCGAAGCCAGCGCCGGGACCGCCTGAAACTGAAACCCCATGCACATCCGGGCCAGCGTCAGGGCCGCAAGAATTTTCCAGGCTTCTGACATGGTCGCTCCGGTCCGGGTGAACGGGCGGCGGATGCGGCCCTGTGTGGCGCAACTGTGCGACGTCTGGCCGGGTCTGAAAAGGGCCAATTCCGCGTCCCCGTTCACACAGTGGGCAATCCGAGATTGGAGTATGCCGGAAAACCTGTCGCCTGCTACATTTCCGGATGACACATTGAGGAGGGGAACATGGCAATCTGCGCTTTGGGATATCTGGGCGTCCGGTCCGACAAGATCGACGACTGGTCGGATTTTGCCGGCCATCTTCTGGGGATGCAGAAGATCGACAAGGGCGGCAAGGCCGTGGCCTTTCGCATGGACGATCAGGCGCAACGCCTGCTGGTCTCGGACGAGCCGGGCGAGACGCTGGCCTTCATGGGCTGGGAGGTTGAGGCGAAAGACGACCTGCAGGGCTATGCCGGGCGGCTGGAAAGCGCCGGGGTCGAGGTGCATCTTGGCACCGCCGATTTGTGCGACCGCCGGCTTGTTGGCGCGATGATCTGGTTCCTTGATCCGATGGGAAACCGGGTCGAACTGTTCCACGCCCCGATGATCGCATTGGACCCGTTCGTGCCGGGCCGCCCGATCGACGGGTTCCAGACCGGGCCGCTGGGCATGGGCCACGCAGTGCTGCATGTCAAAGATATCGACGTGATGCTGCCGTTCTATCGTGACTTGCTGGATTTCCATGTCTCCGATTTCGGTCTTGAACCCTACGGCCTGTATTTCTTCCACGTGAATGGCCGCCACCACAGCTTTGCCATGGTCGGATCGGGTCTGGAGGGGTTTCACCACTTCATGGTCGAATTCCGGAACCTTGACGATATGGCGCAGGGCTATGATCTGGCGCTGCTGGACGAGGGCCGCGTGGCCTATACGATGGGCCGCCACACCAACGATTTCATGACCAGCTATTATGCCAATTCGCCGTCCGGCTTTTTTGTCGAGAACGGCTGGGGCGGGCGCGTGATCGACCCCGAGACATGGCAGCCGCATCAAACCCATGACGGCCCCAGCTTTTGGGGGCATGACCGCCTGTATCTGGAAAAGGACGATCCGGCGCGGCTGGCGTTGCAAGAAATGCGCCTTGGCGCCGCCGCGCGCGGCCGTCGGGCGCCGCCGGTGGCCGAATGCCCGTGGCTGTATGGCGAATTGACGAAACACCGAAAGTAAGCGGACGGCACCGGCCTTTCACCGGGTCGCGAAATGTTCACCACGTGAACGCCCTATTTCAATACCTGTGCTTTCTTTTACCGGTTTGCGCATGATCCGGAAAATTGCCGAAGGGGGAGTCCGCAATGCCGTCTGTTTTTCTGACCTGTGCGCTGGTGGGGAATTTCACCACCCGGGCCCATAACCCGAACCTGCCGATTACGCCTCAGGAATTGGCCAATGATGCCATCGGGGCGTGGCGTGCCGGTGCGGCGGCGGTTCATGTGCATGTGCGCGATCCCCAGACCGAACGGCCATCGATGAGCGTCGCGTTGTATCAAGAGGTCGTCGATCGCATCCGCGACGTGACTGACGATCTGGTCATCAACCTGACCACCGGTCTGGGCGGCCGCTTTCACCCGTCCGAGGATGATCCGGCCAAGGCTGGCCCGCGCACCAATCTTCTGCGGCCCGAGTGCCGGATCGAACATATCCAGCAGATCAAGCCGGACATCGCGACGCTGGACCTGAACACCATGGTTTTCGGCAGCGAGGTGGTGATCAACACTCCCGAGAATATCCGCGTCATGGCCGAGGGCATTTACGAGGCCGGAGTCTGCCCCGAGGTCGAATTATTCGACACCGGCGACATTGCCCTGATGAAAGACCTGATGGCCGAGGGCACGATCCGGCAAAACCCGCTGTGTTCGCTGGTGATGGGGGTGAAATACGGGCTGCAACCGTCGCCCGAGACCACGCTTTATGCCCGCGATCAACTGCCCGCTGGTGCGATCTGGACCGGG
>NZ_JBFHDW010000309.1:0-2839 GCF_041584535.1 Actibacterium sp.
AACCGCCGGCACAGTCACCATGGATGGCGAGGACATTACCGGTCTGGCGCCGCATGTGCTGTTTCATAAGGGCCTGCTGCGCACCTTTCAGATCGCGCATGAATTCGGGTCGATGACGGTGCGCGAAAACCTGATGATGGTGCCGGGCGGCCAATCGGGCGAGACCCTGTGGAACACATGGTTCAACCGCCGCCGCATCGCCGAGGAAGAACGCGCCCTCGCCCGCATGGCTGACGAGGTGCTGGAATTCCTGACCATCGACCACCTGGCGGATGAACGCGCCGGCAACCTGTCGGGCGGCCAGAAAAAGCTGTTGGAACTGGGCCGCACGATGATGGTCGATGCCAAGATCGTGTTTCTGGACGAGGTCGGCGCCGGGGTGAACCGCACCCTGTTGAACACCATCGGCGACGCAATCGTGCGGTTGAACAAGGAACGCGGCTATACTTTTTGCCTGATCGAACACGACATGGATTTCATCTCGCGCCTGTGCGACCCGGTCATCGTGATGGCCGAGGGCAAGGTTCTGGCCAAGGGCAAGGCTGACGAGATCATGCAGAACGAAGCGGTGATCGAGGCCTATCTGGGCACCGGCCTGAAAAACAAGGTGGTGGCCGGATGAGCGAGCAGAAAAAGATTCTGGCCTCCGGCGGGAGTATTTCGCCCAAGAAAAAGGGGCGCGGACATGGCTGATCCGTTTCTGAACGCGGTGAACATGACTGGCGGCTATGGCAGCGGCGCCGATATTCTGCATGGCTGCAACCTGTCGGTCGAGCGCGGCGAGATCGCGGTGATCGTCGGCCCCAACGGCGCCGGGAAATCGACGGCGATGAAGGCGGTGTTCGGGATGCTGAACCTGCACACCGGTCACGTGACGCTGGATGGTCAGGACATCACCGGATTGTCTCCGCAAGATCGGGTGGCGCGGGGCATGGGTTTTGTGCCGCAGGTGAACAACATCTTCACCAGCATGACGGTCGAGGAAAACCTTGAAATGGGCGCGTTTATCCGGCGCGACGATTATTCCGAGACCATGGAGCAGGTTTATGAGCTGTTCCCGATCCTGCGCGACAAGCGGCGTCAGCCGGCCGGTGAATTGTCCGGCGGTCAGCGTCAGCAGGTCGCGGTGGGACGGGCGCTGATGACCAAGCCCACGCTGTTGATGCTGGATGAACCGACCGCCGGGGTCAGCCCGATCGTCATGGACGAACTCTTTGACCGGATCATCGAGGTTGCCCGCACCGGCATTTCGATCCTGATGGTCGAACAGAACGCCCGGCAGGCGCTGGAGATCGCCGACAAGGGCTATGTTCTGGTGCAGGGCGCGAATGCCTATACCGATACCGGCGCGGCGCTGTTGGCCAATCCCGAGGTCCGGCGCACCTTTCTGGGGGGCAAATGATGGATTTCCTCAATGCGCTGGTGGCGCTGACCAATTACGTGGTGATCCCGGCAACAGCTTACGGCGCACAACTGGCGCTGGGGGCGCTGGGGGTGACGTTGGTTTATGGCATCCTGCGGTTCTCGAACTTTGCCCATGGCGACACGATGGCCTTTGGCACCATGGTTACCATTCTGGGCACATGGGGCTTGCAGGCGGCAGGCGTCAGCCTTGGGCCGCTGCCCACGGCGCTGTTGGCCCTGCCCTTTGGCATCGCTGTGACGGCGCTGTTGGTGATTTTCACCGACCGCATTGTCTATCGCTTTTACCGGCGGCAAAAGGCGGCGCCGGTCATTCTGGTGATCGTGTCGATCGGGGTGATGTTCGTGATGAACGGCATCGTGCGCCTGATCATCGGCCCCAATGACCAGAACTTTGCCGATGGCGAGCGGTTCATCATCACCGCCCGCGAATTCAAGACCCTGACCGGGCTGGACGAGGGGCTGGCGCTGCGCACGACGCAGGGGTTGACCATCGTGGCGGCGCTGATCGTTGTGGCGGTGTTGTTCTGGTTCCTGAACCGCACCCGCACCGGGAAATCCATGCGCGCCTTTTCCGATAACGAAGATCTGGCGCTTTTGTCCGGCATCAACCCTGAACGCGTGGTGATGATCACCTGGGTGATCGTGGCGGCGCTGGCGACCATTGCCGGGGTTCTCTATGGGTTGGACAAGTCATTCAAACCCTTCACTTATTTCCAGCTGTTGCTGCCGGTGTTCGCCTCGGCCATCGTTGGCGGTCTGGGCAGCCCGATCGGCGCGATTGCCGGCGGTTTCGTCATCGCCTTTTCCGAGGTGACTATCACCTACGCGTGGAAAAAAGTGCTGGTCTATCTGCTGCCGGATAGCCTTGAGCCCTCGGGACTGGTGCAGCTTCTCAGCACCGATTACAAATTCGCGGTGTCCTTTGCCATTCTGGTCATCGTGTTGTTGTTCCGCCCGACGGGCCTGTTTCGGGGGAAATCGGCATGACCAATCGTGATCGAATGATGTTCGTCGGCATGGCGGCGCTGATCGTGCTGACCGGGTTCATGGACAGCTGGAACTCGGCCCTGACCATCGTGAATTTCGGGCTGATCTGGGCGGTGATGGCGCTGGGCGTGAATATTCAGTGGGGCTATGCCGGGCTGTTCAATGTCGGCATCGTCGGCTTTACCGCGCTGGGCGGGTTGGCGGTGGTGCTGACCTCAGCCGCGCCGGTGCCCGAAGCGTGGAGCGCCGGCGGCGCGCGCGCGATCATGGCGCTGATCTTTGGGGCGCTGGCGCTGTTTGGCGCGGTGCTGATCTGGCAGAAGTTGCGTAAATTGCGCGGGCGCGGTCTGGCTCTGATCGCGTGGCTGGTCGTCAGTTTCGTGATTTATCGCGCCCTGTTCGACCCGGCGGTTCAGGCGATCGAGGC